>JBEDAQ010000001.1:0-13399 GCA_041177685.1 Actinomycetota bacterium
GCAACTGCGCGCGCTGATGCCATGCCGAAAGATTCCTTGTATAGCCGGCCATTGGAATCAACCCGTAAATCACTAGGTGATTCATAAGTCCCTGCAAACCAAGAGCCAATCATTACTGCAGATGCTCCGGCTGCTAAGGCCAAAGCAACATCACGTGGATGGCGCACTCCGCCATCAGCCCAAATATGTTTGCCTAATTTCTTTGCCTCTGCTGCGCACTCTAAAACCGCGGAGAATTGCGGACGTCCCACACCGGTTTGCATCCGGGTAGTGCACATTGCACCGGGTCCAACTCCAACTTTGATTATGTCTGCGCCAGCTGCAACTAAATCTCTTACACCTTCTGCGGTTACAACATTTCCCGCCACAATTGGAATTTTGGGATCTAGAGAGCGAATTAATTTGAGAACTTCAATCATCTTTTCTTGATGCCCATGAGCGGTATCAATAACTAATACATCTACTCCAGCATCAATCAAGCCCTGTGCCTTGGCCTTAACATCACCATTTACTCCCACAGCTGCAGCGATTCTTAACTTGTTATTTGCATCTAGTGCAGGTTGATACAAAGTGGCACGAAGAGCACCGGTCTTGGTAATGATGCCAACTAGATTTCCAGAAGCATCGACTACCGGAGCAAGACGACGATTTTTCTCGTTGAGTAAATCAAATGCTTCTCGGGCATTTACAGTATTTGGAATTACCATCAAATCCTTAGACATTATGCGATGCACCTGGGTAAAGCGATCAACACCTTCCCAATCTTCTTCCATTACAATGCCAAGTGGCTTGTTGTTTTCGACAACCACAATGGCGCCATGTGCACGCTTATGAATCAGCGAGGCAGCATCTGCAACGGTTTGGTGCGGTTCTAAAGTAATTGGAGTATCAAAAAGAACATGGCGTGATTTCATCCAGGAGATAACTTCGGTAACAACCGGCAGCGGAATATCCTGCGGAATTACTGTGAGACCACCACGTCTAGCAACGGTTTCTGCCATGCGACGTCCTGAGATTGCGGTCATATTTGCTACGACCAATGGGATTGTGGCTCCGGTGTTATCGGCGGTTGATAAATCAACATCCATTCGGCTCGTAATGTTGGAGCGCGACGGAATCATAAAAACATCGTCGTAGGTGAGATCGTGATTTGGCTGATGAAGTAACCGCACGTAGTGGAACTATAGACCTGTCCGAGGCGATAGGATAAATCAATGCCTGAATCGCTGATAAGCGCGCGTGGATTGACCAAAAAGTATGGGGATTTCACCGCAGTAGATGCCATTGATTTTGATGTAGCCAAGGGCGAATCCTTTGGTCTGCTGGGACCCAACGGGGCCGGTAAATCCACCACTATGCGGATCATCGCTGCGACCTCACAACGCACCGCTGGAACTATCTCAATTCTCGGTCGCGATCCTGAAGAACATGGTCCACAAATTCGCGCTCACCTTGGTGTTGTTCCGCAACAAGATAATCTCGATGGTGAATTAACGGTTTCGGAAAATCTTTTTATCTACGGCCGCTATTTTGGATTAAGCAAGAAATTTATCCGCAACAAAATTGAAGAGTTGTTGGATTTTGCGCAGTTACAGGATAAGCGCGATGCAAAGGTAGAGGCGCTTAGCGGCGGTATGAAACGTCGTCTAACAATTGCCCGTGCTTTGGTAAGTGAACCGGATATCTTGATGTTGGATGAACCGACCACAGGTTTAGATCCTCAGGCCCGCCATATTTTGTGGGATCGCCTTTTCCGTTTGAAAGAAACTGGCGTAACTCTTGTTATTACTACTCACTTCATGGATGAGGCCGAACAACTTTGTGATCGATTAGTTGTTATGGATAAGGGCAAAATCATGGCTGAGGGTTCTCCGCTCGAACTAATTAAGCAGTACTCAACAAAAGAGGTACTTGAGGTTCGCTTTGGCTCTGATCGCAATAAAGAGGTAGCTCCTATTTTGCGCGAGATGTGCTCCAGAATTGAGGAGTTACCAGATCGCATCCTGATGTATGTCGAAGATGGCGAGGCTTTGCTTGAAGCTATCACTGCAAAGAAATTACATCCCACAACATCTTTGGTTCGACGCAGCTCTCTAGAAGATGTTTTCCTACGTTTAACTGGAAGATCGCTAATCGAATGAACCAGGGTATTGATGTAGCCAAAGTTCGGGCCCGTGGTGCTGCATATGTAGCTGAAGCTCGAATCGCCCAGATGATGAAGTGGAAGGGCATTATCGCCATTGTCGCGATTGGCAATCCGCTTTTCTATTTGGTGGCAATTGGTATCGGAATTGGGGTTTTAGTCAATGAAAACTCTGGAACCTCAGGCACTGGTGGAGTTGAGTACATAACCTTTATAGCACCAGCTCTTTTGGCCAGCGCAGCTTTAACTGGTGCGCTTGATGAAGCGATGTTTCCGGTGATGGAGGGTTTTAAGTGGCGCAAACTTTTCTACGCCATTAACTCCACACCAATTAATCCAGGTCAGATTGTTTTGGGTGTCTTTGTTGGCGCGATTGCCCGCGTTGTATTCACTGTTGTTTGTTATTGGGCCTTATTAATTGCCTTTGGCGTTGTAACCGTCGGGCAATCCTGGGATGTAATTCCCGTTACGATTTTTGCGGCTGGTGCCTTTGCCGCAGTCATTATGGGGGTTACCGCCAGCGTAAAAAATGAGGATTACTTCATGACGGTGTTAAACCGCTTGATAATCATGCCGATGTTTCTGTTCTCCGGCACATTTTTCCCACTAAACACAATGCCGGTTTTCTTGCAGCCGATTGGTTGGATCTCACCACTTTGGCACGCGACTGAATTGGGCCGTTACTTTTCTTATGGTTACTCCATCTCGGCCACTATGTTGGTTGTGCACTTTAGTTATTTGATTGTGATGATGGTGGTCGGATTTAAGTTAGCCAACCGAAAGTTTGCCGAAAGGTTGGCCAAGTGAAAAGCGCGGTCGAGATCGCAGAAGAGAGAGCCAATCGCTGGGGCCACCAGCTTTACGCTGGCCGGGCTCGGGCGATTTTGGAGCGCGCCTTTATTGCTCTGCGCTCCTCAACCTGGGTACCAATCGTTACCGGCTTTATCGAACCGGTTCTATATCTATTGGCCTTTGGTTATGGCATGGGAGAGTTAATTGGTGATGTTGATAGCGGGCGCGGCACCGTTGATTACGCGGTCTTTATCGCCCCTGGTCTACTAGCCACCAGCGCCATGAATGGCGCAATTTATGACTCCACTTGGAATGTATTTTTTAAGTTGAATGAGAGCAAGTTATATAAAGGAATGCTGGCTACTCCACTGGGGCCACTAGATGTTGCGCTAGGTGAAATCACTTGGGCGTTGTTGCGAGGACTTTCTTATGCCATCGCATTTTTAGCAATCACCGCGCCTTTGGGATTAGTACCTGGTGTTTCTGCAATCTTGGCGATTCCCGCAGCTGTTTTTATTGCATTTGGTTTTGCCTCATTTGGAATGGCGATTACCTCTTACTTTAAAACCTACCAACAAATGGGAATGATTAATATTGTTTTGTTGCCAATGTTTTTGTTCTCTGGTTCTTTGTATCCAATCTCTGTTTATCCAGATTGGTTAGAGTTTTTAATTCAACTATTTCCGTCTTGGCATGGAATTGAATTAGTTCGTGATCTTTGGTTTGGTTATTGGGACTCTGGAACCTTGCTGCATTTGGGTTATTTCTGTGTGATGATTGTGACCGGTTTGTATTTCACAACCCGACGTTTGCGCAATCTTTTTATGCGGTAAACACGCATAAAGACCCATCTCTTGACGGCCTTTGATACCCAGGAGTAACCTCACCCCTAGATAGTTAGATTCTGGTACAGGCCAGAAAAGCGAACAGGAGTGTGGTACCAACAAATCGGATCTTCTGATCCGTATTTGGGAAGTCCCGAAACTCCCATGTTTAATAAAACCCATCATTCGCAGACCTATAGGTCAACACCAAACCGTGTTAAACCGGTTTCTCCTGCACGCATCCAAGAGTTACTAGAGATTGAGCGGGCTAAATTCAACAAACTAGCGCCACAATCCGGCGTCGAAAACCAGCGCGCTGCTCAGGTCACTCCACTTGGCGTTGCCTCCAGCTTCCAGCATTGGGATCCATACCCCATCTCCATAGTCTCGGCTAAGGGCGCTTGGATGAAGGATGTTGATGGCCGAGAAATGCTTGATTTATCAATGGGATTTGGTGCGCTCTTGGTTGGCCATCTAAATGAAGAGGTCATCAAAGAAGCTCATGCCACATTAGATGTCGGTACTTTGTTTGCAACCCCATCACCGATCACCCGCGATGGTGCAGAGATTATTTGTCGTCGTTTTGGTTTGGATATGGTGCGCTTTGCCAACTCAGGCACTGAAGCAACTATGTACGCGCTACGTACCGCACGTGCTGCTACTGGAAAATTAGGTGTTGTAAAAATTGAGGGCGGATATCACGGTTCATATGACCCACTAATGGTCTCTGCAAAACCAGATGTAGAAAAAGCCGGTGATCCAAACTCTCCTAACACCGTTCCACTAAATGCAACCGTGCCAGGTGATGTCTGGGTAGTTCCTTACAATGATGCAGATGCCATAGAAAAAGTTTTCCAAGCCCATGCTGACAAGATTGCCTGCTTGTTTATGGAGCCGGTTCTAGAAAATATCGGAATTGTTTTACCTGATATGGGTTATCTAGAAAGAGTTCGAGAGCTCTGCGATCAATATGGCGTGCTTTTGGTATTTGATGAGGTAAAGACTGGTTTAACCGCAGGACCACAAGGCGCTGCGCAAAGACTTGGTGTTAAGCCTGATTTGATTTCATTAGCTAAATCAATTGGTGGTGGAATTCCAGTTGCTGCTTTCGGTGGCAAGCGCGAGTATATGGAAGTTGTAGTAAATGGTAAGCACTCACATCTTGGTACCTTTAATGGACATTACTTAGCGATGGCCGGTATCCGCGCCGTTGATCGTCTCTGCACTCCAGAGGCCCTACAGCGCAGTGAGGATTTAAACCGTCAGGCCCTAACCAGAATCTCCGAGATTATTAATGAGTATGAAATTCCAGCACACACCGTTGGTTTTGGCGTAAAGGGCTGTATTACTTGGTCTCCAGAGCCGGTTCGTAATTACCGCGATTACAAGGCAACTGATTTTGATATCGCAGAGCTCTCCTTCTTCTGGTCCTTAAATAGAAATGTAATGACCCCGCCAGGGCTAGATGAACAGTGGTTGATTTCTTTAGCACATGGTCAAAGAGAAATCGACATTATTGTTGGGGACTTCTTAGAGTTTGCTAAAGCACTACGCGCTTAAGCGCGGTAGTAATGTTCTAAATTCCAAGCTCTGACGCCACCGGCAACACCTGCTGTATTTGGCACAATCACAACATCATCACCCATACGCTCTAGATCTATTGGTCTGATGCAACGTGCATTTCCGCCACCGATATACAAGCGGTCCCATTTAAAAACCGGACGTAACTCTTCAACTAACTGTCGGATGCGACGGGACCAGAAAACATTTCCTAATCTCTTGCGCTCAGGCTCGCCAATCCAGGTGTCGTAGGTTGTTCCTCTGCGCACTGTTGCATGGGAGAACTCGAAGTGCGGAGTTAGTTTTCCACCGTAAAAAATCGCAAAACCCAAACCTGTTCCGAGGGTAATAACAACCTCGTAACCAGAGCCGGTGATAATTCCTGCGCCATGAACTTCGGCATCATTTAAAACCAAGGTGGGAATACCTAACTTGTCAGAGACTGCTTTCTGTACATCAAAATCACTCCACTGATCCTCCAACTCTGGATCAATTCTGGTGCGCGGACCGCGAGTGGTTATGTAATGCGGGGTTGCAACCACAACGCCATTTCGAATCATCCCTGGCATTCCAATTGTGGCGCGATATGCCTTTGGCAACGCCGATGCAATTTCGGAAATAGTGCTTACAAACCGTTCTGGTGAAAGTGGATAAGGGGTCTCAATCCGACCAGGTTTTGAGTGCATAGTGCCGGATTCATCTAGGACGCAGCTCTTCAAAAACAAGCCGCCACAATCAACTGAGAGGGTTAATCGCTCTGCCACCGTTGAATCCTAGAGCAACTCTGAGTATGTTTTTTCGGTGGCCATCATCGAAATCCGAAATTTGGCAAAGAGTTTTGGTGCAGTTAAAGCGGTTGATGGCGTTGACCTAGATATCCATGCCGGAGAATTTCTAACTTTGCTTGGACCATCAGGCTCCGGCAAAACCACAGTCTTAAGAATGATCGCTGGTTTTGAAACCCCAGATTCGGGAAGTATCAATTTAAATGGCGTAGACATAACTTATCTGCCGCCTTATGAAAGAGATGTAAATACTGTTTTTCAAGATTACGCACTCTTTCCTCACATGGATGTAATTTCAAACATTGAGTATGGGTTAAAAGTAAAGAAAGTTGATAAGACAGAGCGTCGTGAAAAGGCGTTAACAGCTCTGGCTCAAGTTCGTCTGGCTGGATATGAAAACCGTAAACCAAATCAATTGTCTGGTGGTCAGCGCCAAAGAGTCGCACTAGCACGCGCTTTAGTAAATCGCCCGTCAGTTTTATTACTTGATGAACCACTTGGCGCTTTAGATCTAAAGCTGCGCCAACAAATGCAGATTGAATTAAAAGAGTTACAACGCGAGGTGGGAATCACCTTTATCTTCGTAACCCATGATCAAGAAGAAGCTTTAACGATGAGTGACAGAATTGCAGTTTTTGATAAAGGAAAGATTCAGCAATTAGATAAACCAGCTGCGATTTATGAATCCCCTAAAAATGAATTTGTCGCGGGCTTTGTTGGCATTTCCAATTTAATTTCTGGTACCGCCGCTCAGAAACTTATTGGCAAAGCCGGAACCTTTACCGTTCGACCAGAGAAGATAAGACTGGGCATGACCGATGGTGTGGTTCGAAGTGCAGAGGGGTTAATAAAAGAGGTGGAGTACTTAGGTCCCAGCACCCGATTTTTAGTTCAGCTTGATGCCGGCGTCGAATTGATGGCGCTGCGCCAAAACAGCTCTGAATCAGCGTTTGAGGTAGAGGCGATGCGAAATACCCGCACCACACTCAGCTGGGAGATAGCTAGCGAATATCAACTTAGTTAAACAAAGAATTCCCGTCTTGTCGGATGGGATTAACAGTGGAAACTCCACTGTTTTGTCACACGGGGAAGTGCGACAAATTAAGGAGGGAAAGTGCGAGTTACAAAACTTCGCAAATTTGCAGTCCTAATGGCTGCAAGCACACTGCTCCTCGCTGGCTGCTCGAGCTCTAGCGATGAAGCTGACAGTGGTGCATATGCAGGACCTGTAAAAGACACTCCAGGAACAATCAATGTTCTTGCTTGGCCAGGTTATGCAGAAGATGGTTCAACCGATCCAAATGTTGACTGGGTTACCCCATTTGAAAAGGCGACCGGATGTACCGTTAATGTAAAAACTTATGGAACCTCTGATGAAGCGGTTCAATTGATGCAATCAGGTGGATACGACGTTATCTCCGCTTCTGGTGATGCATCTTTGCGTCTGATTTACGGTGGAGACCTACAACCTGTAAATCTAGATCTAATTCCAAACTATGCAGATATCTTTGAAAATCTGAAGGATCGTCCATGGAATACCGTGGACGGCAAGAACTACGGCGTGCCTCATGGTCGTGGTGCAAACGTTCTTCAGTACACACTTGGAAAGGTAAACCCTGCTCCGACCTCATGGTCCGTTGTTTGGGAAGCCAACTCACCACAAAAGGGCAAGATCACCGCATATGACTCTGCAATCTACATCGCAGATGCAGCTGTGTACTTGATGTCCACTAAGCCAGAGTTGGGAATTACCGATCCTTACGCTCTCGATCAAACACAGTTTGATGCCGCAATGGCACTTCTAGAGCAGCAGAAGCCACTAGTTGCTGAATATTGGGCTGATTACACCAAGTACATTGGTGCGGTTCAAAGCGGCAGCATCACCGTTGGAACCTCTTGGCAGGTTATCGCCAACGTTCTGAATGGTGAAAAGGAAACAGTTGGTGCGGTCAAGCCTGTAGAAGGTGCAACAGGATGGTCCGATACCTGGATGATTTCATCCAAGACAGAAGCGATTGATTGCGCTTACAAGTGGCTCAATCACATCATCACTCCTGATGTAAATGCACAAGCAGCAGAGTGGTTTGGCGAAGCGCCAGCTAACTCCAAGGCATGTGCTTTGACCGCAAATAAGGATCACTGCTCGTTGTACCACGCAGAAGAGACTGATTACTGGTCAAATGTTTACTACTGGAAGACCCCTACCGAGCAGTGCCTAGATGGTCGTACGGATGTTAAGTGCATTCCTTACGCTGAATGGGTTAAAGCTTGGTCTAGCTTCCGTAACTCATAGAAGGTAAATAAGTTGAGTGGGCGTCCCTTACAGGGCGCCCACTCTCATAAACAATCATGACAGTAGCAACCACAGCTCGCAGATACTTGCACCGCAATGTTCGGGCACGGATTAGCGCTCTAATTGCGCTACCCCTCGTCTGGTTGGTTGTTATTTACATTGGATCATTAGCGGCTTTATTTATTACCTCAATCTGGAAAATTGATACCTTCACTAGCAAGGTAGTTCGAGAATTTACACTTCAAAACTTTATTGATGTATTTACCGATCGCGCTTATCTAAATGTAACTCTTAGAACCTTGTTCGTGGCTATTTGCGTAACATTGATCTGCGCTGTGATTGCGATACCGATGGCTTTCTTTATGGCCCGTATCGCACGCCCAAAATCTCGACCAATTCTCATCGCTTTAGTGATTACCCCGCTCTGGGCCTCTTATTTGGTAAAGATCTACGCCTGGCGCACTATGTTTTACCCAGAGACTGGCTTCATTAACTGGCTAATCTCGCCATTAGGCGGTTCCAGCCCCGGCTTTGGAATGTTGGCGGTAATTATCGGATTGACCTATCTCTGGCTGCCTTACATGGTTTTACCTATTTACGCCGGAATGGAGAAGCTGCCCGATTCAGTAATTGATGCCTCATCTGATTTGGGGGCAAAATCTGGACGTACCTTCTTTAATATAATTCTGCCAATCACCTGGCCCTCAATAATTGCTGGTTCAATCTTTACCTTCTCTCTTAGTATGGGTGATTACATAACAGTTCAAATTCTGGGCGGCACCTTCCAAATGCTAGGTAACGTGGTTTATCAAAACTTCTCCTTAAATCTTCCTTTTGCCGCAGCGGTAGCTTTGATTCCAGTAATAATCATGATGGTTTATTTGAGCAGTATTAGAAGGACCGGAGCGTTAGATAACTTATGAAACTTTCTACGCCGGCAAAGATTCTGCTTTGGACCATCATGGGTTTTGGTTTAGCCTTTATTTATGTGCCACTAATTTTGGTGGTTATAAACTCATTTAATACCAACACCTCTTTTGCCTGGCCACCTACTGGATTTTCTACTTCATGGTGGAGTAAAGCTGCGGTAAATGAAGGTATTCGGGATGCGGTTAGTAGGTCACTTTTAGTGGCGACAGTAGCAACCTTGATCGCTTTAGTTTTGGGCTCATTGGCCGCGGCTGCAATTGCGCGCTACAAATTCTTTGGCAGGGATGTCATATCACTTCTCTTTGTTTTGCCAATTGCCTTGCCTGGCATAGTCACAGGCATCGCATTAAATAATGTCTTTGCAAATTTTCTTGGTGAGTTAACAATTTTCACCATAATCGTTGGCCACGCCACCTTCTGTATTGTCGTTGTCTTCAATAACGTAGCCGCTCGCTACCGCAGAATGGGAGCCTCATTAGAAGAGGCCAGTATGGATTTGGGAGCTAATCGGGTTACGACTTTCAGGCTCGTGACCTTCCCATTGCTTAGAAATGCGCTTATTGCAGGCGGTTTGCTGGCTTTTGGACTCTCATTTGATGAAATCATCGTAACAACATTTACTGCTGGCGCCGGTCAAAATACTTTACCAATCTGGATCTTCCAGAACCTCTTCCGGCCAAATCAAGCACCGATTGTAAATGTGGTTGCAGCAGCTTTGGTAATAATCTCGATTGTGCCTATTTATCTCTCGCAAAGATTGACTCAAGAAAAATCAGATAAGTGAGATCTTTTTAGCTCTCTTAGGTCTATCTGAGATAACCGCATAAACCGCTTTTTTCTTAAGCCATCGCAAATCCTCTCTGGAGTTGGCAGTCCATACATAGGTGCGGTTTGTAGAGTTCCTTTTAATTATTCCAGGATGCTTTTTTAGAAGCTCCAAGTCAATAGCGATATCTCTGGTGGGCCGGATTAGAAATCCGAGTGAATACTTAATTACCTTCATTGCTGGATAGGAACTTTTCTTCATTCTGCGTACCGCCAAATAAGAAAACGACATCAACCTAATCTCAATCTTTGCATCCTTTATTTCTCTAGCTCTGCTATCGAGAAGTTTTATAACCGCTTTTTCAATCGCGCCACCTGAAAAAACCGGATGCTTAGTTTCAATAAGCAAATCAATACCATTTGCGATTGCCAAATCCAATAATTCATTTAGAGATATTGCGGATACCTTCTCTTGCATCTCAGCCAAGGTTGTGCGTGCAACCGATTTTCTTAGATTTGCAATTCTTCGCAAATTTCTATCATGAAAGCAAACTACCTCTTTATCTTTTGTTAGCCTTACATCACATTCAAAGCCATCTGCTCCAACTTCAATAGCTTTTTCATAAGCCAGCCGGGTTGCTTCGGGATATCTGTGGCTAAAGCCGCGGTGGGCAAATATCTTCATCGCCCGATTATGAAGCGAACTGCATTAACAAATCCAACTTTGCCATTTCTAGATTTGAGTAAGAAAAGCGCTCTAACAATTGGCGCGGTTACCCCGAATACCCTGGTGAATACCGCCGCTCGGGCGCTTAAATCACGCTGGCTACCCCACCCACTTCCCGAGCTGTCTTTTGGATGAACCGCTACGGTTATCGGCAGAAATACCCCTTTCAAACCCTGTTTTAGGGCATCTGTAATAAATATGTACTCATCCCCCAGGTAATTATCTACCCCAGCGCCAAAATTTTCATCAAACTTAATTCCTTTTTTGCGAATTGCATCAACTCGTACCATCATTTCGTAAGTTGCCGCCTTTGCAGAATTGAATCTTGTTAACTTATGCCTTTTTGTTGGATAGTTTTTTCTCAATTCTCCAGTTTCATCCACAGCTTGAGCCATGATAATTGCGCATTCGGGATAGGTTTCGAAGTAAGAGAGAATTTCTTCGATTCCTGATTCATTGAAAGTAACATCATCATCGCCAAACAAAAGGTACTTGCCAGAAGCGTTTCGTAATGCTGCATTTCTACTCTTAGCTACACCACGGCTCTTGAGTCTTATTAACTTTTCATCATTTATCTCAAGTGAAGATTCAGTTCCATTTGGAGATTGGACTATGACTATAAACTCTCTATCATCCCTCTCAACTGGAAAACGAATATTCTTGGCACGCTGTGCAAGAGTTGAGTATCCGATAGTTAAAACGATTTCATTCGATGTCATCATCAACAACAGTTCTGGAGTTTGATTTGGCATAACGCATTAAAGATCTGGAGGCGTTAGAAATGACTGAGTTCTGCAACCTGGCGCCGAGGAAAATCACCAAAGTATTGGCTGGCGTAATTTGGCCATCAATACTTAAAAATAGTAAAAGTCCCAATAGGAATAGTGTGCCTGCTCCAGAGCTAAGTGCTCCGGTTTCGGCGGCTTTGATTCGAACTGCATAACGCTTATCTGGCTTTACCTTCTTCTTTCCACCCATCGCGGTTAGCTCAGCCTGAATCGCAATTTGCTTGCGGAATAAATTTCCTACCGTCTGCAAAACAAGCAACAAAATAACGGTGTTTGCCAGGGCAAATAAAGGATTCAACACGAGGAAAAAGAGCAGAATCGCAGCTAATTGAGTGCCGAGACTTAGGACATTGGTTAGCTCAAAGGCCATCGCCCACTCTCGATTTTCCTCTTTCATAGTGCGATCTTTTTTGGCTGCCCGGAATGATCTAGCGAAAGCCTTGACCCGGTAATTTCTTTGATAGTACTGACTCACCCGTGTGACAACAAAAAATACGAAAAACCCTATGACCGCCAAGGTCAAGGATGATGAATCAAGCTCACCCTCGTGCAGCACCAAAGTGGCAAAAAACTTCATTACCAGCAATTCGGATACGGAAATCGTCGCAGCGATTAGAGATAAAAAGATTAAGACAAATCTAAATCTTCCCCGCGGAAATAAGTGTCTGAAGCCGGCGATCATCTCTCGACAGATAAATAGCATCGTTTAACCCCTATCTAGCTTTCGGGAGCCAAGTATGGAGAGTAAATGACCTGCTGTTACAAATGAGGCGAGATAAATTCCCCAGTTAAGCAAGTTCTCATGTCCATTGAACATCGCGATGATGATGCACATCTCGACTGAGTGAAATAGGCGTTGTACCGCGAAAATCCGGAACGGTGCTTTGGCGATACGCAACCAACTCTTTGTGGGCGCCCCAACGGATTTTGCATCTGCTAATTTCTCCAAACCAGCAAAAGCGCGGGAGACATGAACGATGTCATTAAAGGCTTTGTTCCAAAGAATCATGATTCCGATTAGGGCGCCTACAAAAGGAAGTTTCCAATCGGTAATTTGATTTTCTGGCCATCCCGCAAGACGCAATCCCAGAGCCACCGGAATCAAGGATTCGGTTAGGTAATGCCCTAATCGATCTAGAAATACCCCTTTGGGTGATTGGGTTTGGCGCCAACGCGCAATCTCACCATCACAGCAATCCCAAAGCATTTGAAGTTGAGATAAAAACAATGCAAGAACTATGCCTATATAGCCAGGCACAAATAGAGCGGCACTAATTGAGATTCCTGTGAAGATCATCAAATAAGTTACGCCGTTTGCGGTTATTGGAGTCTTTAGTAAAACTCTCGTCAAGTAAGGAGAGATTTTTCGTAGATAAAGATCTGCTACCCAATGCTCGGCGTTTGACCGACCGGTGACAGATACCGGCTGAGAAATTTCTCGAATCTGCGCAATCGTTGGCTTTGATGGCCTAGATGTCATTACCCAATCTTATTGGCTCGATGGCTCAAAACCCATTGTGCTGACGAAACCACTAGGAATAAGCCGCAGAAATACCAAGCCAGGTAATGCAACGCCCAGCCTTGCAGCGCCGCGACGCCCAACAACAAGATTCTTCCGCCAACAAATAATCCTAGAGCAGAGAGCCAGTTTGGCTTTTTTTCACCCTGTAACGCGCGATAAAGATTGTCGTAGTGATTGAAGACAATTGCAAAGATAATCATGTAGCTAGCAATATTAATTTCATCAACGCTGGTGAATATCCAAAGCAAGAACCCACCTTCAATGGCGCGT
>JBEDAQ010000002.1:0-7918 GCA_041177685.1 Actinomycetota bacterium
CCTTTTGTGTATCGAGTCCTAAGCGAGATTGTCAAAGAGTTAAACCCAACCCGACTGCCTTTATCTACTGAGTACTAGGCAGAGTAATTAAGAGTTGTCGGCTTTTGGAAAAACTACCTCATCCATAATTAGCAGAACAGCTGCAGCAATCGGCACAGCAAGCAAACCACCGACTAATCCCAGTAACGATGTACCAAGTAAAGCAGCCACGATAGTAACTAAGCCCGGAATTGATAAAGATCGCTTCATGATCCGAGGAGTAATCAAGTAATTCTCAATCTGAACATAAAGGGTATAAATCAGAATCGCCACTAGGGATTTTGTAGGAGATTGCGTGAGAGCCACCAAGGTCACGATGCTGGCGCCAATGAAGTGGCCAACTAATGGAATCAGGGCCACAAACAAGATGACCATGCCTAAAGCAGCGGCATAAGGTAATTCGAGGGCAAGAGAGAGGAAAAATACAAAGATTGCAGCTAGGGCAGCAATCAAAACCTGACTGCCGACAAAAGCGCCAACTCTAGAGATTATGGCATCGCCAATTCTAGATACTCGCTCGCGACGGGAGGCTGGTGCGAGTCGGTAAAAAATCTTTGTTACAGAGGGCAAAGAAGCCAAGAAGTAAAGTGTTAAAACCATGATCGTTAGAGCTGAAAAAGCTCCGGATAGCACTGTCCTTCCAACTCCTAGTACACCGCCGAATGCTCCAGTTAGTAATTGGCCATCTGAAATCCAGGTTTCAAATTTGTTCTCAAGGGAATCAATAAAGCCGTACTCTTGATTTAACTGATTCAAAGTAGCGTTGTTGCGCAGTGAATCTAGTAATTGTGGTGCACTATCAATTAGATCATTTGCTTGACTAAATACGGGCGGCACAACAACTAGAGCAAACAAAGCTACTATTGCCAAAACTCCAATAACCACAATCCCGACAGCAGATGCACGTTTTAATTTCTTGGATTGCAAAGCTTCTACCGCGGGGTTTAAACCCATTGCCAAAAATAAAGAGATAATTATTAAAACAAATACTTGACTGGCAGATTGAAGCGCACGCAAAACCGTAATTGCTACTAAGGCACCTGAAGCGGCGAGGAAACCAAAATAGAAGGGGTGTTGGGTGTTGAGAGGAGCGCCTTTCATGCCAAAATCCTCAACTGGCTTTGCCTGGGGTGATTTTGGTGTGACTTTCCTCAACACTCGCTTAATCTGCGCCATGTATCTAGTGTAAAGCCTGAAACAATGAGGCAGTGGTAACGGAAAAATCCCAATTACATATAACTGGCGTAGGCGAGGAAATCGCTGCATTAGCTGGACTGCCATGGGATCAACCTTTGGAGAACTGGCCTGAGGATCCATCTCTCACCGCGCAACGCGGTATTTCCCGCCATATTGTGCGTTTAGTTAGATCAACTCCAGAGCCAGATAGCGAAATCTATGCGGTTAAAGAGACTGTACAAGAGTTCGCAGTTCGTGAGTATGAAGCGCTAAAAGAGCTGGGGTTACGGGGTGCTCCTTCAGTTTCACAAATTGCCGTGGTTGATGGGCGTAGAGATGCTGAAGGAAATGAACTGCCTTGTGCCATTGTTACTCGATTCCTGCCTTACTCCTTGCCATATCGAGTGGTATTAAGCGGTGCGGTTACGCAGCATGAAATAACTAATATGGCAAATGCTCTGGCATATCTATTAGTTCGACTTCACTTACTTGGATTTTGGTGGGGCGATTGCTCATTGTCTAACACACTTTTCCGTCGTGATGCTGATGGCTTCGCTGCGTATTTAGTTGATGCTGAAACTGGGGAGTTTCAAAAACATTTAAGCAATGGACAAAGAGAGCACGATCTTGATTTGGCAAGATTCAACGTTGCCGCCGAACTTGAGGATTTGAAATTAGCTGGGGTCTTATTTCCTGCGATGGATCCAATTAGAGCCAGCGAATCGGTCATTACCAGATACCGGAGGATCTGGAAGGCGCTAAGTGAACCACAGATACTTCCTGCCAATGATCGTCATGCTGTTGAAAAGGCGATGCGTTCACTTCAGGATATTGGATTTGCGGTAGAGGAAGTAGACATTAAATTGGCAGGAGATGAATCAACTTTAACCTTCACTCCAAAGTTGGTTGCGCCCAACTATCACTCGCTGCGCCTGAAAGAGTTAATGGGATTAGAAACAGAGGAGTTTCAAGCTAAAAGAATCTTGGCCTCATTTGATCGTTTCCGCTCTCGTGAAATTGAAAGAACACCCGATAAATCTGAATCGGCCCAAAGATGGCTAGATGAAGTTTTCTATAAAGTTGTTAACTCAGTCCCTATGAATCTGAAGGGTCGAGTTGAAGATGCGCAGCTATTTCATGAGGTCTTGGAGCATCGCTGGTATCTAGGCGAGAAGTCGGGCCATGATTTAGGGCTGGATTTTGCTACCTCTGATTATATTTCTCAGGTTTTGCCTTCACGTATGGACTCGGGTAGATAATTCGCCAATGAGCATGCCTCCCTTGCCGCAGAATTTTGGTCGCGCCTTTGATTTAAGTTCGCTGACCAAACCAACAAATAGAGAGGAATCGCAAGGTCTAGCCAAAGAGGCTACTGTCGAGAACTTCATGAGCGATTTCGTTTCGCTCTCCGCCGAAAAACCTGTCGTTCTATTGGCGTATTCGCCTCGCAGTCAAGGCTCGGTCGATTTGCGAGATCTAATGGCTGAGATGTCCAATAGCGATAATGAGAGTTGGATTTTTGGTGGTATCAATGCAGATGCTCAGCCACAATTGGCTCAAGCGCTGCAAATTCCTTCTGTGCCTTATGCCATAGCTTTTATTGCAGAGCAACCACTAGCGCTTTTTGATCGCCCATATCCAAAAGAACAAATCGCAATGGTGATAGCAAAGTTGTTTGATTTGGCAAAGGAGCGTGGATTGCAGGTTGAGGTGCCACAAGTGCAAGAGGCTCCAATGGAACCCGAAGAGGTTGCAGCGCTAAGCGCACTGGAAAATGGTGATTACTCTGGTGCCGCCATGGCCTATCGCAATTGGCTACAGCGCAAGCCTGATGAGCAGATGGCCAAAATTGGCTTAGCGCAATGTGAGTTGATGCTTCGTATAGCTGATGTTGATCCGCAGAACGCTATCTCCCAAGCTAACGCAGATTTGAACTCCGTAGACAAACAGGTCATGGCGGCAGATGTAGAGATTGCTCAAGGTGAGGTTAAATCAGCCTTCGAGAGATTAATTACTGTGGTCAAAAACTCAAGCGGTGAAGAGCGTAAGCGGGCAAAGGAACATCTACTATTGCTATTCCAATTAGTTGACCCATCAGAGCCGGAGTTAATTCGAGCTCGGACCCAGTTAGCGAGCGCCTTGTTTTGAATAGACCGATGGAACGGCAGGAAAAACGGGATTTACAGGCTTTTTTCTTCCTTTTCGGGCTGGGAATTATGTGTCTGGTTCCCCGCTTACCAGATATCAAAGCAAATCTAGATGTCTCCACAACCTACTTTGGATTTATTGTCAGCTCAGGATCTCTGGGGGCTTTAACTGCGCACCTAACTATGGGTCACATTGTTCATAGATTAGGCGTTTACAAGGTTATGGTTTACGGCTCAACGGTCACATATATCGCCATGGTTATGATGATTGAAATCCATGACCCCATTATTTATATTGTCGTAAACATAATCTCTGGCTTTGCCTGGGCTTCTTATCACATAGCGATAAACGCGCAAGCTCTTCATCGCCAATCAGAGACCGGTGTACAGATTATTCCGATGCTACATGGTTTGTGGAGTGCCGGAGCCGTAACTACCGCTTTCATCGCACTTTTGATTTCATCGCATGTCTCACTTAATTGGCATGTGATCCCACTATTAATTCTTGTGTACTCCTTGAAGATGAGAGCCATAAATAGATCACGAAAAATACTGTTAAAAGGCAATGAAGTAACCGAGGATGATGAGATTGTTACCTTTCGCAAGATGATCTCTTCGATTAGTGTGGATTGGGTAGTTACTCTTGGATTTCTATGTGCCCTCATGCTGGAGATTTCAGTTGGCGACTGGGCTACCATCATGGCTAGACAGGAGTTCGGAGTTTCTAAGTCACTTGCTGTTATTCCATACTTTCTATTTATGGGAGCGATGATTATGGGTCGCTTGAGTTATCAACGTTTCAAAGGGGAGCGATCCGATAAAGAGTTAGTTCAACCATTTGCGGTTATGGGGGGAAGTATTTTTCTCGTGTCGCTTGGCCTAAGCATGCAATTAAAAGAGAGTAACTCGATGCTGGCCTACGCGATATTTTGTTTAGGCTTTTTCTTAAGTGGTATTGGAATCTCATTTATCGGTCCCCTGTTTTTTGGCTACGCCAGCGCTCGCTCTGAGAAACCCGGCGGGGTGGCAATTGCTGAACTTGGCGCTTTGAATCAGGTCTTAACCTTCATCGGCCGCGGCGTTATTTCAGTGGTTGCTGGAGCAACCTCAATTCCAATCGCTATGACCATTCCCGGGCTGATGCTGATATTTGTAGCTTTCTTTGTAGCGGCTGCCAGCAAGCCACGCCATTAAATAATCTTTAGGAGTTTTTAGGCGTGAGCCAGATTGTTCCCAATGGTGGAACTCGAATAACTGCAGAGTATGGAAAACCACGGCACTCTTCATTCACCGCAATGATTTGAGTGTTGGTGACACTGGAGCCACCATAATTTTGATCATCAGAGTTGAATATTTCTTGCCACTGTCCACTTAATGGAAGAGGGGTTCGATAATTCTCATGAGGTACAGGGGAGAAGTTGGTAATTGCGACGAGTGGCTCACCAGACTCAGACCATCTGACAAAAGCTAATGTGTTGCCGGATGCATCATCACCTACCAGCCATTGGAAACCTTCTGGATTAACATCTCTTTGCCACAATGCTGGTGAATCTTTATAAAGTGCATTCATATCTGCAATTAGCTTTTGAACTCCGCTGTGTTCTTGATATTGAGTTAGATGCCAATCAAGTGAGTGTTCAGAGCTCCACTCATCGTTTTGAGCAAACTCACAACCCATGAATAACAATTTTTTACCGGGATGGGCCCACATAAATCCATAGAGCGCCCTAAGTGTGGCCAATTTCTGCCAGCGATCTCCCGGGAATTTATTTACTAAAGCGCCCTTGCCATGGACTACTTCGTCATGGGAAAGAGGCAATAAAAAGTTCTCACTCCAGGCGTAGAGAATTGAGAAGGTAATCTCATTGTGGTGATAAACCCGATGCACCGGCTCATGCGATAAATATTGAAGAGTGTCATGCATCCAGCCCATATTCCATTTAAATCCAAAACCCAAACCATTTGCTGAGGTTGGTTTTGTGACACCGCTCCATGCTGTAGATTCTTCGGCAATCATCATGATTCCCGGGAATCGCTTGTAAGCGGTTGCGGTAGTTTCCTGCAGTAACTTCACAGCCGCTAGATTTTCGCGTCCACCAAATTCATTTGGGATCCATTCGCCTTCTGCTCGCGAGTAATCCAGATAAAGCATGGAAGCAACGGCATCCACACGTAATCCATCGATATGAAACTCATCCAGCCAATAAAGTGCGCTGGCTACTAAGAAATTGCGTACCTCATTACGACCGAAGTTGAATATGTAGGTGCCCCAATCAGGGTGCTCACCAAGTTTCGGATCCTCATGTTCATAAAGTGCGGTGCCATCAAACCGTGCCAAGGCCCATTCATCTTTGGGAAAGTGAGCAGGAACCCAGTCGAGAATTACGCCAATGCCGACTCCATGAAGGTGATCTACTAAGTATCTGAATTCATCCGGGGATCCAAACCTGGAAGTTGGTGCAAAGTAGGAAGTGACCTGGTAGCCCCAAGAAGGTGCGTACGGATGTTCCGTAACCGGTAGAAATTCAACATGGGTAAAGCCATGAACCTTGAGGTAGTCACCAAGCTCTTGAGCTAACTCCCGATAATTCAAACCACTTTTCCAAGAACCAAGATGAACTTCATAAACTGAAACGGGTGAGCGCCACGGTTGATAAAGCGCACGAGCATTCATCCATTTTTCATCGCTCCAAACAAAACTAGTTTCATTTACAACTGAAGCGGTATGTGGTGGAGTTTCAGTTTGTCTGGCCAAAGGATCGGCGTGATCAACCCATCTGCCATCTCGGCCCTGAACAGCAAATTTATATTTGACTCCAGCGCCTAAATCTGGAATGAAGATCTCCCATACTCCACTTGGGCCAAGTGGGATCATGGGGTTGGTGCTTTTATCCCAGAAGTTGTTGTCGCAAATTAGAGAGATATTTCTGGCATTAGGCGCCCAAACTGAAAACGCGGTGCCAATCAACTCGCCCTCTTTAGTGCGCTTTACATGGGCTCCAAGAACTTGCCATAAATTCTCATGACGACCTTCAGAGATAAGGTGCAGATCTAATTCACCCAGGGTTGTATGAGGGTTTAGGTAGCCGGCGGGAGGTGATTGGAAGGTTGTTCGTCGCGGAGAGAGGCTTGAAAATATTTTTGCAAATAGCCCGCCCATAGCGGAACTTTACTTAACTTTCACGGAAGCGATATGGGCGACTTTGCCATTTGGTCGAGCCGGATCTAGCTTTACATAGGTGTCTTTGGCCCAGGTGTACTCACTGCCATCTAGAAGATCTTTTACAGCAAAGGAGTCTTGCTCAAGGCCTAATGCCCACATATCCCAATGAATCATGGTCTCGCGAGCGTGTATGCCATCAAGATTTACAACTACCAAAATTAAGTTATCACCCTCTAGCTTTGAGTAAGCCAAAATTTGATCAGAGTCGGTGTTATGAAAGTGGATGTTGCGCAATCTCTGTAGCGCTGGATTCTTACGACGAATCTGATTAAGTAAGGTGATAAATGGTGCCAAAGTTAAACCTTTTTTATTTGCGCCATCCCAATCCCGCACCTTGATCTCATACTTCTCGCTGTCGCGGTACTCCTCTTTGCCTTCAGCAATTGGAACATGCTCGTAAAGTTCATAGCCCGCATACATTCCCCATGACGGTGACATAGTTGCTGCCAACACTGCACGCATCGCAAAGATAGCCGGATTACCGCTCTGTAGATGGAAAGGCAATATGTCTGGAGTATTAACCCAGAAATTAGGGCGGAAGAAAGCGCTGGTGTGATGAGCAACCTCAGTTCCGTACTCCATCAACTCTTGCTTTGTAGTTCGCCATGTGAAGTAGGTGTAAGACTGTTGGAAACCAGCTTTGCCTAAAGAGTGCATCATCGCTGGGATGGTGAAAGCTTCAGATAAGAAAACAACCTCTGGATATTTAGCATTTACTTTAGCGATTAACTCCTGCCAGAAATGCACCGGCTTAGTGTGCGGATTATCAACCCGGAAAATAGAAATACCCTTATCAATCCAAAAGCAAACAACCCGATAAATTTCAACAAATAATCCTGGGTAATCATTATCAAAGTTAATTGGATAGATATCTTGATACTTCTTCGGTGGATTCTCTGCATAAGCGATAGTGCCGTCGGGACGTTTTGTGAACCATTCTGGATTTGATTTAACCCAAGGGTGATCAGGGGAGCATTGCAATGCCAAATCTAAAGCAACTTCAATTTTGTGCTTTTTGGCAACTTTTAAAAACTCTTCAAAATCCTTCATGGTTCCTAGTTCAGGATTTATCGCATCATGACCACCATCGGAGTTGCCGATTCCCCATGGCACTCCGGGATCTGTTGGCAGCGCCTCAAGTGAGTTGTTTTTACCCTTGCGATGGGCATAACCGATTGGGTGGATTGGCGGGAGATAAAGAACATCAAAACCCATATCAGCTACGGCGGGTATGCGCCTTGCAGCTGTAGCAAAGTTGCCGCTTGTGATGGAGCCGTCAGCATTCTTGATCGCACCTTCGCTGCGAGGAAAGAACTCATACCAACTTCCCACC
>JBEDAQ010000003.1:0-11394 GCA_041177685.1 Actinomycetota bacterium
GTATCGATATTTCTATCGATGAAATCATTCATTTCATAGCGGTAAAGCTTGGTTACAAAATCTACATAACGTCGATAACCGGCTGCTTCATTACTTCCGATAACCTTTTCAATCTCCGCCTCCATTTGAGCGGTGTCAGCATGGACATCCAGCTGTGAGCCATCATGGTAAAAGGCTCTATATAAAGGCTGAAGCGGCATTAGTTCGAGCCAGTCTTCCAACCTCTCTCCAACACAGGCCAGAGCATCGGATATCAAGTCAGGCATAGTTAGCACGGTAGGTCCGGTATCAAATGCATAACCGGATTTTTCTAACAAACCATTACGGCCACCGGGAACAGATTCCCGCTCTACTACAGTTACTTTTCGACCAGCACCAGCGAGACGCAACGCGGTACTCAAGCCTGCTAATCCAGCGCCGACTACAACAACATGATCGCTCTTACCTTTGATGGTGCGCATTTATAAGCTCCGTTGTGTAGCGATGATGGCCATTTCCTCTAATGCAGACGCAATCTTGGTATCAATGCGGGGATCTCGCAACGCAGAAATTGCCTGCTCAGTTAACTCTGTGATGAGCTTCTCAACCTTGGCGCTAGCACCACAACCTTCGATTATTTGCTGCATCTCCTTTATTTCATCATCAGAAATATCCTGTTTGCCCAGCCCGGTCTGCAATCTATCTTTCGCCGAAGGTGCTGCAAGTTCCATGGTTGTTGCGATAAGTACGGTGCGCTTACCCTCTCGCAAATCATCGCCGGATGGCTTGCCAGTTATCTTTGAATCGCCAAAAACGCCAAGAAGATCATCACGCATTTGGAAAGCTTCTCCAAGAGGTAATCCATAATTTGAGTAAGTTTGAAAGAGATCGTTACGTCCAGCTAGCGCAGCCCCAAAGTGCAATGGTCTTTCAATTGAATACTTACCAGATTTGAATCTAGCTACCTTTAGTGATCTCTCCACACTTGTGGTTGCTAGCGCACCTTCCAATACATCTAAGTACTGTCCAGCCATCAACTCATCCCGCATCTCACAAAATACTTCCTGGCAATTCACAAATTCTGTCTGAGTAATTCCAGATTCCACCAACAGGCGATCTGCCCATACTAAAGCTAGATCACCTAACAAAATCGCTGAGGCGGTTCCAAATCTTTGTGCATCACCCTTTAGAGTTTCTGAGCGGTGAAAAGCTTCAAATGATTTGTGAATAGCTGGTTTGTTGCGTCTGGTATCTGACCCATCCATCACATCATCATGAATAAGTGCACAAACATGGACCAACTCCAACGCGGTGCAGGCTTTTAGAATCTCGGGGCGTGGGGTTGATCCACTTGCCAAATAACCTAAATAGGCAAAGAGAGGTCTAAATCGTTTTCCACCGTCATTTATGAAATCTGACATTGCCTTAGCAACCGGAGTTAACTCCGAGCCAATAACTTCAAGGCTGGTGCTTCGGGAACTGGTAAACGCTGCCAATATCTGGTTCAGCTCATGTCGAATCTGAGTAAGTTCCAAAGATTTCACGGCGCAACGGTACCCTCCCGCTATATGTCTGGCGCGCCTACCTTCTCTGTTGAATTCTTTCCGCCCAAAGATGAGGCGGGGGAGAACCGACTTTGGGATGCCTTAGCTGCTTTCGAAGATTGTCGACCTGATTTTGCATCAGTTACCTATGGTGCCGGAGGTTCCTCTAGAGATCGCACCATAAGAATCACCTCTGCCATAACCGCTCGAACCGGCATTCCAACTATCGCTCATCTAACGTGCGTCGGATCTACCAAAGCTGAGCTAGAAAAAATTTTGCAGCAATATGCCGATTCTGGAATTAAATCAATCTTGGCTTTGCGCGGAGATCCGCAAGGTGGGCCAGAGGCTGATTGGATCTCAACTCCAAATGGGTTTGACCACGCTGACCAATTAGTTTCCTTAGCGAGGCAAAGTGGCTTTGAAGTTGGCGTGGCTGCTTTTCCTGATGGACATCCAGCGTCCAAAGGGGATTTTGCAAAGGATGTTGAAGTATTACTTGAAAAGGAGAGAAGAGGGGCGAGTTTTGCGACGACGCAATTCTTCTTCGAGGTGGAGAGATATTTTGAATTAGTTCAGAAACTGAATGTTGAAGGTTCTAAACTCGCTTTGTACCCAGGAATTTTGCCAATTACAAATATCTCACAGCTTAATCGCATGGCACAGCTTTCAGGGACCCCAATTCCAAACTCTGTGCGAGAGAGAATCTCACAGCATGAGTTAGATCCCGTAAGTTTAAGAGAAGCTGGAATCGAGATTGCGGTTGAAATTTGCCAAGAGTTGTTAGGGGGTGGAGTGCCCGGTCTGCATTTCTACACTATGAACTCCGCTGCTTCGACCAAGGAAATTATTAAGCGGATTGGTTTGAGATGAAGCGAGAAGAGTTTTTTTCAGAGTGGAGCAGTATCCACGGAGATGCAGAGGTAAAAGGCATAGTAAAAGGATGGCTCTCCATCAGCTATTTCATCTGCAGTTTTATCTCTAAATTACGGGTTACACCTAATGGATTAAGTTATTTATCACTTATATTGGCTGTCGGTTTTGTGTTCCTGATTGATTCAAATTGGGCGATAGCGTTTCTAGTTCTCTCACTAGCTGCAGATGGCCTAGATGGAACCTTGGCGATAATTACTGGTCGAGTAAGTAAATGGGGCGCAGCCCTTGATGCCCTGGCTGATCGAATCGTTGAAGCCCTTTGGGTATACGGACTCTTCCTGTTAGGCGCACCTTTAGAGGTGGTGGTCTTAGCTTGGTTGGCGGCATATCTACAGGAGTACATGAGAGCCCGCGCCGGAGGTTTGGGATTTCACAACATTGGAGTAGTAACTATCGCTGAAAGACCAATCCGAGCCAGCATGGTGTTTGTAGTTTTGGTTGCAAGAGTTGTTGAACTAGAACTTAGTTTCGAGATTTCAATTATTTGGGCGGTACTACAAAGTATTTCGGCGTTTACTGTTTTCTTTACTCTTCGACAGCTGTTGCGACAATCTCCGCACTAATTCCAACCAGCGGAAGCCCACCTCCCGGATGAGCCGATCCTCCTACGCAGTAAAGGTTTGTGATCGGAGAGCGATTCTTGGCGCGCAAGAAAGCAGAGCGCACGCCATTGCTAGATGTTCCATAAATGGATCCGCCAGGAGCGTTTACATTCATTTCTAAATCTGCAGGTGTACGAATCTCAATCACCTGTAATCGAGAACGAACCTCCAAACCACGTTTTTCCATCAGATCAATAATGTGGTTGGCATAACTCTCCTTTATGCCGGGCTTGCGCCAATCAAAACCCATATCAGGTTCATGTCGTGGTGCATTAATCAATACAAACCAATTCTCAGAGAGCTGGTCTCTGATCATTTTCGGGTCATTGGGATTACAGATATAGATTGCTGGGTCGCTCACCGGTTGCTTCTCTTTGAAGATCTGATCAAACTCAGTATCGTAATTTTCTGGGAAGAATACGGTGTGGTGGCCCAAATCGGTTTTTCCAGATAAGCCGAGCAACAAACTGAAGCCAGAGAGTGAAGGGGTAGCCTTTTGCAAAGCTTTTCTAGCGCGTTTGGTCTTCTTAATCTTGGGCAGCAGTTTGTTGTAGATTAAATCAGCATCAGCATTTGCAACTACAACATCCGCGTAATGCTCAGAGCCATCCTCTAACTTAACCCCAACGGCAACCGGGCCTTTTAGCAGGATATTTGCCACCGCCGAGTTGAGCCTTAGATCAACACCCAAATCTCTAACCCGTGACTCCAAAGTTGTGGCTAAACCACCCAGACCCCCCTCGACATGCCAGGCACCAAATGCCTCTTCAACAAAAGCAATAGTGAGCAGAACCGCAGGAACCTCACGTGGATCCGATCCAGTGTAGGTCGCATAGCGGTCAATGATTTTTCTCAGGTAAGGATTGTTGGTGTATTGATTAGTTAAATTGCGCAAGGAGGTTGTTGGCGCAATTGTCTTTAGATCCTTTAGAAAAGATTTGCGGTTCAATATTTGAAGCGGAGATCTAAGTTCACTTTCAATAAAGGATTCTCTGGAGGCATCCCACATCTTCTCCGCTCTGGATAAGAGTTGATGCCACTCTTGTCCCGCCTGAGTACCAAAGGCAGCTGAAATCGCAGCCACAGTGTTGTTGTGAGAGAGATTGGGAAAAACCACCTTGGCTCCATCATGGAAGATGTAGGTAAAGGCTGGATCCACCGGCTTGATGTTTAAGAGATGTTCGAGTCGTTTACCGGTCTTCAAGAAGAGATCACGATAGACGGCAGGGAGTGTAAGAAGTGAAGGGCCGGTATCAAAAGCAAAACCATCAATCCACTCTGTTCGACACTTTCCACCAACAAAACTCGTGGCTTCAAAAATCTGAACCTGGTGACCTCGTTTTGCTAGCCGGGCCGCAGTAGCTAATCCGCCCATTCCAGCACCAATTATTATTACCCGCCTTGGCGCATCGGTAACTCGGTGATAACTCATATTTGTCTACCTCGCCAGATTAACTCGCCTCGGCCCTTTCTATACCAAGAGAGAATTATCAAGTAGATCCATACTCCAACACTTAATGGATGTAGAGAGGCGCTGCTGATAACTGAGTTGGTTTTTGCGGCCACTAATAAACGTGATGCCACAAGAGCAAAGTACCCATACCAACCAAAGATTTCACCACTTAAACCCAATGTGATGGGAAGTATGGAGGAGGCAAAGAGAATTAAGGCAGCTAAGGCGGCGCCAATGGGGGAGCCGAATGCTCGCCATTGCGATTTGCTATATCCCTCGATTAACTCGTTCGCGCTGTTGTACATCCGACAGTTAGCTACTTTGGAACCATCTGCAACACCACCAGAAAATCCACTACGTACCAAGGTTCGGCCTAGCTCTAAATCGTCGAGCACCTCAGATTTGATGGCGGCATGGCCGCCAGATTTCTTGTATGCCGCTCGGTTCACAATAAAAAACTGACCATTGGCTACCACCATTGACGGCCTGCGTAATTTTTCAGATAGACGTAATGGAAGCGAAGCAAACCAAGACCATTGCAGTAAGGGTTGTGCCACTCTTTCTAGAAAAGTTATCGCTATTTGTCGCGGATAGGGAGATATAAAATCCCAATTGAGATGTTTCATCAAAGCGATCGAGCTACTCACGGCATGAGGGCTGAGGCGCACATCAGCATCAACAAATACCAGATACTCACCCTCTGCTTCTTCCGCCAACTGATGACAGGCAAAATTCTTTCCGAGCCAACCATCCGGAAGTGCGGCACCAGAAATCACACTCAGATTGGGGGCCGAATACTTTCTGATTTGCTCAGCGGTGTCATCAGAGGAGTTGTCATCAAGCGTCACTACTTCATACCTACTTAAGCCCTTTTGACCGAGAACGGTCTCGATTAATCCCGGTACGTTTTGCGATTCATTACGCAACGGAATCAATATGGAAACAAAGTCACTTAGATCTGGCATTTCCAGGCTCTTCACCACGCGGACCGTGAAGGTATTGAAGAGGGTAATTGCCAGTATGACTAGGTTAAATACCAGCAGAAACTCGGCCAGGTTCTGCATTATCAATCACGACGACCAAAACGCACAGAGGCAAAGTAAGCCAAAACAAATAGCCCTAATGCGGTTCCGGCAAAAAAAGCGACTCCAGGTCGATCAAAGAAGAAAGCATTTGCAACAACGCCACCAATCCAGCTCCAAGCCAAGAAGAACTCTGGAACTGCGCGGCTAGCTCCGAGCGATCTGCGCTCTTTAGGTAACAGGAGATTCAATAAAGCCATTAAACCCATGCCAGTCAATAACCAACCAAAGGCGTTGGATAGTGGAATCTCAGGTTGAAATGGGACGGTTCTTCCGGTTATCTCCCAACTCCAACGATCGGCAGAAACCATTTGCGGATCTAGGAAAAAATCCCAAGCCATTAATCCATATCCGCCCGCCAGAAAGACCCAGCTCGATGCGATTCTTCTTGCTGCTAGGAATACTGGATGCGCCATCATTATCCAAGCAAAGGGCACAACTAAAGGCACACCGTAGATTTGATAACCCAAAGTTCCTGAGTATTCATAACTTCCAAATGGCCAAGTGGTCCGCATCCCAATATGTTCAACAATTAGAGCGTATATGAAGGTTATGAAAAGAAAGCGAAGTGCGTAGGAAATCCCATAAGCAAACCAGGCATGCAAAAGCATTGCACCTGCCGCCCAGTAAACAGTTGCAATTGTTATTACCCTTAAGGCTTCCCCTTGAGTAATTGGATAAGCAATTTGTAGACCGAGGGCAACAGTTAGAACCGCAAGCAGAAGAAAGTTTTGAAAGGGCGTGATGGTACGTCTTGAATCCCGTCTAGGGCGAAAATTGCGTACCGACATAGGGCAATTGTGCCTTATAAGCTCCCAAGCTCTTTAGTAACGGCAAAGCGAGCAAACATCTCTTCGGCGTACCAGTTTTCTCGATGAGTCGCAGCGATAGCGGCTTTATGCGCCTCACCCCTGTAGGCAAAGTTGCGTACCGCTTCACCAGATTCCCAAACTGAAAAAGTTCCTTGCAAGCCAAGTGGCGCCTCACCGATTCCAATTGCCGCCTTCAAACCCGGGGAGTTATGCAGGCTTGTTGTTACGGGAGGAACACTGCGCCAAAAAATCAAATTCTTTCGCCACTTGATGCGCGCTCTAGTAATCGCAACAACCGCTCCCTGCCAATTAGCTGGCGAATGAGGCAGGTGGGCAAATGGCTTCTTGCCTGACCACTCTCCATGAATTGAAATAGGTGCTAGGTCAACAACATATTCGGAAGTAGCTTTTGTACGCCATCGTTCTAGCAAAGCGCTATCTTCAAGTTCAGATATTTGATTTGGATCTATAACAATCAAGAGGCCCCACCGCAGCGCATCAGCATCTCTTGGGGTAAATGTTTCTCCCTTGCCAGTTCCGAGCAATTTCCAAAAAGTTACGCCAGACATTCGCCAAAGCGAGATTCGATCTAAAGCCATTCTTGCGATAGCCCAAAGAATCGATCTCTTTTCAATGCGCCAAAAATAAGCTCGAATCACTTCGCCAGCGCCGCGACTTTCTTTATTTCATGAATTACATCAAGCGGCGAGTCCCACATAGGTGCGTGCCCAGTTTCAGAAAAAATTATCCACTTTGCATGAGCAGGGGCGATAGATCTTTCTTGGCAGGTAGTTGCTGGCAAGGTTTTATCACTATCGCCAAAAATAATTGTTACTGGAATTGATTCAGGAATTAGGCCATCAAACCTTTTCATTAACATGCCATCCCATGCCGGGTAGTATCCCTCGGAGCTAGACATGGCAAGGGCTGCATCTAGACAAGTTTCATAACTTAATTCTCTCCAACGCGGCGAAACATCGGCGAAACCCAATTTCCTGGCAAATTCGAAATGCAGCGCGGTGGGTGCCAATTTTGCGGTATTGCGGGCTAGGAATCTTGCTACTGCAGTTCCTGGATAACGTGCGTTATATGGATTTAGCCATAGACCTGCGGGGGCTAATCCAGTCAATGAAAGCACACGATCTGGTGATGAACTTGCCATCTCCAACGCAACCCAACCGCCAAGAGAATTGCCGGCCAAATGAAAGGCATCGATATCAATCGCACTCAATTGATCTAAGACGTATTCAGCAAGAGAGTGTGGATCCATAGGTTGACCTTTTAAATATGGAGTATGGCCATGCCCCGGAAGATCAATGGTAATAACTTCAAAACTTTCGCTTAGTAGTTTGCGAACTGGTTTCCAAACGGAGCTTGCTGAACCTAAACCATGAATTAATACCAGAGGATCACCACTTCCGGAAATCTCGTAATGTAAAGATTGCATCAATCACCAACTTTTGCTGGAGTGGCTCCCGAAGCCCGATGTAGTTCGGAAAAAGAAGTTGGAAAAACAGTGTGAGGATGTCCAGCAGCTGCCCAGATTTCCGAATAATTATCTAAAGCCAAGTCAATTAAAGTGATTGCTGGGGGGTTGATCCAACCAATCGGCGCGACTCCACCGACTGAGTATCCGGAAGTCTCTTTAACATAATCAGCATCCGCTCTGCCGAGCTCTGGTACTTGAAGAAATTGTGCAACCAACTTGGTATCAACTCGATGTCCACCCGATGTAATAACAAGAAGAGGTTGGCTATCAGGTAATTTGAACACTAGAGAGGAAGCGATTTGACCAACTTCAATACCAAGAGCGGAGGCAGCCTCCGCGGCGGTTCGGGCGCTATCTGAAAGTAGTTTTATTTCACCCTTCATTCCATTTGCTGTAATTGCAGCCTTTGCCCGCTGCACTGCAGCTTTTTCCAGCACACCATCCATGGCGCAAAGTCTAGAGAGTGATTACAAAGTTTGTATTAGATCTTGAACTAAAGCTTTGATTTGATTGCGGATAGGACGCACCGCATCTACCCCTTGTCCTGCGGGGTCATCAAGCTTCCAATCTAGGTAACGCTTACCGGGGAAGAAAGGACAGGCATCGCCACAGCCCATAGTTATAACGACATCAGAACTCTCAACTGCATTCGTCGTCAAAACCTTGGGCACTTCAGCGCTGATATCGATACCTTCCTCAAGCATTGCAGCGACAACCGCTGGATTGATGGAGTCAGCTGGAGCGGATCCTGCTGAACGCACCTCAACCCAATCTCCTGCAAAGTGATTTAGATATGCGGCTGCCATTTGAGAACGTCCAGCGTTATGGACACAGACAAATAGAACTGATGCGGTTTTATTCATGCTCGCGCCTTTCTTGCAAATATCCATGCAGTTAGGACTGCCGCTAGTAATTGAGTTAAAACAAACATAGTCACGGAATTAGGAGCAATCCCTGCAGGTGCATCAGTTAAGGTACGTGATGCGGTAACAGCTGGATTAGCGAAAGAAGTAGAAACGGTAAAGAAGTACGCCCCAAAAATCCAGAGCGGAATGAGTTTCCAGGCTGATTTAGCATCTGCTGATAGCGCCAATAGCACGAGACCACATGTGGCAATCAACTCTCCGATAATTTGTCCACTGCCAGAACGTTCTACCTCGCTGATATTCAAGATGGAATTTGAAAACATGGCATTTGCCAGAAAGACTCCAAATACGGCGCCAACTAATTGAGCGGTTACATATCCAATGAAATCTTTTGCCACAATCCGTTTTGTAATAAATGCAGCTAGGGAAACCGCAGGATTGAAGTGCGCTCCGGAAATCGGAGAAAATACCTTGATTAAAACCGCCAGCCCTGCAGCGGTAACGGCAGCATTTATAAGAAGCGCGATGGCTCCGTCAGTAGTCAGCCGGTTGGCCATAAACGATGATCCAACTACCGCGATTAAAAGTGCTGCGGTACCGGCAAGTTCAGCAATTAGCTTCTCTATCTTCATGAGATCACCCAAGTATCTACTAATGTGAATATTGCGATGGCAAAAACAAATACCGCAAAAGCTCGCTTTAATGTGTCAGGTGAGAGTTTTGATGAGTGGTGAGATGCAAAGCGAGACACAACTAACGCGGTCAGCGCCATCAAAGCTGGGACCGCCCAATTAACCTCGTCCCAGTGACGGAAGTGGGCGAAAAATCCAGTCAAGGTATTGATAGCGATAATAAATAGCGAGGTGCCGGCCGCCTTCGCCGGCGCAACGTTGTAAAACAAAATGAGAATTGGAATTGCTAAAAATCCTCCGCCGATTCCAAACAGGCCAGTAAGTGCACCGATTATTAAGGAAATCGCAATAAGTGCCATTGGGGAGATCTTGCGCTCGCTTGAAGCTGTTGGCGCAGGTACCAGCATCGAAACCCCCGCAGTAATAAGTACCAGAGCAAAGCCCGTAAGAACCAATCTCTCTGGAATGCTGGGCAGTAGATATGCACCGGTGAGGTTTGTGGTTAAGCCAATAGCCCAAATGATTAGCGCCTCTCTAATCAAAACCTCTTGCTTTTTGAACTTGGGCATTAAGCCAGATGCGGCGCCAATAAAAACTACCAGTAGAGAAGCGGTTGTAGCCTGAACAGGATTTAAACCAAACAAATAAATTAGAGCGGGAACTGCCAACATTGACCCGCCAGCGCCTACATAACCCAGAACTGCGCCGATGCCCAGGCCGCAGATCGCCGCTAGTAGTAACTCCACCATCAGAAGGTAGCCGCTTTACAAACGAAAATCCCCTGTACCGCTTCACGTGGCACAGGGGATTAACTAGGAATTCACCTGAAGTGAACTAATTGTTTAGAGGTTGAACAACCCTTCAGTGATCGATGGGCCGAAGTCGACTCCACTGCCAACCAGCACGAAAATAATGAGTGCAGCGCCAGCTAGAGAGATGTTCTTGAAGAAGTTGATGGTTTCACCTTGCTTTGCCTGCTCATCCTGAATGGTCCAGAAGTTGTGCATTAAGAAGGCCGATGAAACGAGGAAGATAGCTAGGAGCAAGGCACCTAGATCTGCATAAACTCCAAGAGCAACATATAGTCCGCCAACAATAAGCATCAATCCAGTAACAATCACGGAAAGCTTTGCCGCCGGGACCTTCTTATATTGTGCATAGCCTGTCATGGCCTGAAGTTTGGTTAGGTGTGCGATGCCTGAGTTGATAAAGATCAGTGCAAAAAGCACACGACCAAGCACAAGGAGGATATCCATATTTTCCTTTCATAGTGGGACATGAATTAGTTGAATGGTAAACCAATTTTATTGAAATTTCAACTAAATCGGCGTGTCGGAGCAAAGAAAAACCGCGCCCGGACGAAGCCGAGCGCGGTTTTCGCTAACCCTTAAATTAAGGATTTACTTTGGTGATACGTCCATCTAGGGCAGGGATTTGAATCGCCTTGCCACCAGCAGATGCCTCTTGTACCGCTTCGATAAAGACATCTACGAGAAGTCCACGTAGTTTGGCCTTTGAAGGGGTGAAGAAGCCGACATATCCATCTCCGCCGTAAATCATGAAGTCAGGAACTGCAATGGTGTACTCCTTAGAGTCCTTTGCAATCGCTGTTCCATTCGGCAATGTCACACTCTGAACTCGGGACCCAACTGGCTTTGAAGTGTCAAAGCTGAACTTGAATCCGGAGATCTGTGGGAAGCGACCATCGCCAGGCCAGTTGCTGACACCATTTTCTAGCGCCTTCCAGAGATTTTCACCGGTGATTACTGAAATTCCAACTGTATTTCCAAATGGATAAACAGCCAGAGCATCACCGAGTGTCACATCGTATGGGGCAACCTTGTCAGTGCCTGGACGGTTGTAACTCTTATTTGCTGGAACATAAGTTGCAGCCGGGAACTTGTCACGGATTCCACCGCCATTTATGTAAGCAAAATCAGTTGCGTACTTTTTACGCATTGCATCTGCGGTGAAGTTACCAATTGCTGCTTCACCTGCA
>JBEDAQ010000004.1:0-5873 GCA_041177685.1 Actinomycetota bacterium
AAGCATCGTCTTGAAGATGCAATCTCTGCAACCCGTGCCGCAGTAGAAGAGGGAATCGTTGTTGGTGGTGGAGCCGCGTTGGTTCATGCCGCAACAGTTCTTGATGGCGATCTTGGTTATGAAGGTGATGCAGCGGTTGGTGTTCGCTTGGTAGCAAAAGCTTGCCAAGAGCCACTTCGTTGGATCGCTGAAAACGCAGGACAAGAGGGTTATGTTGTTGTCTCAAAGGTACGCACCTTGAAGCCAAATGAAGGCTTCAACGCAGCAACCGATGAGTACGGTGACTTGGTAAAAGCCGGTGTTATCGATCCAGTTAAGGTCACCCGCTCTGCGTTGGCAAACGCGGCATCAATTGCAGCCATGTTTATTACAACTGAAGCCCTGGTATTTGAAACACCAGAGGATAAGAAAGAAGAAGCTGCTGGACATGGACATAGCCATGGTCCAGGTGGTCACTCTCACTAAATCACTACAAATAAAGCTGTAAATCGAGAGGGCTCCGGCAATTGTCGGGGCCCTTTCTCATTTAGACTCCCAGCATGAACTCAGAAACAGTAAATGTCTCGACCACAGTGTGGTTAATAACCTTGGGAATCGTTGGATTAGTGACGATCGCCGATCTGATTTGGGCTTGGTTCCGACGCAACACCGTAACCACGATACGTGAGGCAGCTACCTGGACCTTTATCTATGTTTCTGCAGCGATTGCCTTCGGACTCTCGATGCGCAGTTGGGATGGCCCGACCGCCTCAGCTGAGTTCTTTGCCGGCTGGATCACCGAGTATTCGCTATCAATCGATAATCTCTTTGTCTTTTTAATCATTCTCACCCGACTTAAGATCGAGCGGGAAAAAGAGCAGCTGGTATTGCTCTTAGGCATCTTGATGGCCCTGGTGATGCGCGGTATTTTCATAATTGTTGGCGCAGCCGTAGTTGAGAGATTTGTAGCTATATTTTTCTTGTTCGGAGCCATACTTCTTTGGACCGCCTACAAGTTAATTACCGAAGATGCCGAAGAGGATGAATGGCAGGAAAATAGAATTATCACCGCGTTACGTAAACGGGGCTATTCCACCTTCACTATTGCTTTGGTGGCACTTGGTACTACTGATTTGTTATTTGCACTTGATTCCATTCCAGCAATATTTGGTTTAACCCGTGATCCATATATCGTCTTTATGGCAAATGCTTTTGCTCTGATGGGGTTGCGACAGCTCTATTTCTTGGTCGGAATTTTGTTGAAGCGATTGGTGTACTTATCCAAAGGCCTATCGATTGTGTTGGGCTTTATCGGCATCAAGTTAATTATTGAAGCGCTTCATGGAATTGGAGTTCATGAGATAGCCGGTTTTGAAATTCCTCATGTTTCACTGCAGGTTTCTCTGGGCGTAATTATTTCTGCGTTGGCGGTAACCACTGTTATAAGTCTGCGGAAAAACCCCGGTCACGAACCAGATCCACTTCACCAATAAAAAATTAAACCCCGGGGTCGCATCCCCGGGGTTAGTTTTTTTAAGGAAGTGCTTACGCAGTAAAGAAGCGTTGTTGACGCTGCGCTTTGTTGATGATGTCCAAACGCTCTTCCTCGGTTAAGCCACCCCAGATGCCATATGGCTCTTGGGCAGCTAGGGCATGAGCTCGACATGCCGCAATCACCGGGCAGGTTGCGCAAACCGCTTTTGCGGCGTTCTCACGAGCCTTGCGGCGGGGGCCGCGCTCTCCATCTGGATGAAAGAACATCTCAGTTGGAAGGGAACGGCAAGCACCCTCATACTGCCACTCCCAATTTGAGGCTACCGGCTTCGGTAAGCGCGAGGTTTCAGACATGGGTGAACCATACAATCGCGCCATAAGTTGTTCAAGTACCTAACCCTCGAAACGCGCTTAAAAGTGGCTGAGAGCCTATTTCAAGTCGCGCACACCACATTCTGGACCCACTATTGGCCAATGGCCGACAAAGCGTTCAACTCAGACGCCTTCACAAGCAGCGAGGCCTTAACCGTTGCTGCTGTGGCCCGGCGGCTAGGTGTCGCTCCTGCAACCCTTCGCACCTGGGATCGACGTTATGGACTGGGGCCAACCGAGCACAGTACCGGCGAACATCGTCGTTATAACAACCATGATTTAGCCCGCTTAACTTTGATGCGCAAATTAGTAATCGCCGGAGTATCACCTGCTGAAGCGGCGCAACGTGCACTGACATTTGATGGCCAATCATCTCCCGAGTTAGTTTCTAACTCTCTCACTAAAGATGTAGCAGTGCGCGAAGAGTTGGTTGAAACTCTTATTCGTGCAGCACGTGCCTATGATCGAAACTTTATTGAGGAGCTGTTGCGCTCCGAAATGTCTGCTCGCGGCATAACAAATACTTGGAATGAAGTAATTGTCCCACTTTTGATTTTGATTGGCGATGAATGGGCTGAGTCTGGAACTGGAATCGAAACAGAGCATTTAGTAAGTGAAATAGTAAAAAGATTGTTGCAAGAGGAAAATAAATCGGTAGAAAATCCAATCAATGCCCGTCCGGTATTGCTGGCATGTATTGGTGAAGAGATGCACTCACTTGCCTTGTATGCATTGGGGGCAGCGTTATCTGAGAGAAATATTGCAATTCAATTTTTGGGTGCTCGGACACCAATCGAGGCGATTAGCGCTGTAGTAAAACGTTCTGCACCGCCTGCGATTTTTCTCTGGGCCCAGCTGGGCAAGAATGGGAATCCCGCAGTGATTGGAGAGCTGCCAGCAATCAGACCAGCTCCTCGCATTGTTTTAGGTGGACCGGGATGGAAAGTTGCCGACAAGAAATCAGTAGTTGTGGTGGATGATTTACTGGAAGCGGTCGAGGAGATTGTGCGGGCGGTTGGCGCCTGATTTAGCCGTTATTTGGTAGGCATTAATCACAACCATTAAGGTGGCACGGTGAGCGAGAACGTCAATGAAAAGGTCGCCATGTTGGGCCTTACCTATGATGATGTGCTCTTACTTCCAGATGCCTCAGATGTCGTTCCTTCAGAGGTTGATACCAAAACCCAACTAACACGTGAGATTCACCTAGCTGTTCCTCTGGTTTCTTCAGCCATGGATACGGTAACCGAATCAGCGATGGCGATTGCCATGGCAAAGGCGGGCGGAATAGGAATCATCCACCGCAACCTTGCGATAGATGAGCAGGTAACCCATGTAAAGCTAGTTAAAGGTGCCAACCTCTTAGTCGGTGCAGCGGTTGGCGTTGGCGATGATGGATTTGAAAGAGCTCAAGCGTTAATTGAGGTTGGTGTTGATGTAATAGTGGTTGATACCGCTCATGGACATCACCGTGCGGTGCTAGATGCAATTGCGCGTATCAAAAAGAGTTTTCCAAAACAAGAGATTATCGGTGGCAATGTTGCAACCCGTGCCGGTGCGCAGGCTCTGATCAATGCAGGAGCAGATGCGGTAAAGGTTGGCGTTGGACCAGGATCGATTTGTACAACTCGAGTTGTTGCCGGAGTTGGTGTGCCGCAAGTGACCGCAATCATGGAGGCGGCGAAAGCTTGCAAGAAAGCTGATATCCCATTGATTGCAGATGGTGGTTTGCAGTACTCGGGAGATATCGCCAAGGCGATTGTTGCCGGTGCTGATTCAGTAATGCTGGGTTCATTGTTGGCTGGCTGTGAAGAATCTCCTGGTGAGTTAATCGAGATTGATGGTCGCAAATACAAGAGTTATCGCGGCATGGGTTCCCTTGGCGCGATGCAATCACGCGGCACCAAAAAATCTTTTTCCAAAGATCGCTATATGCAGGATGATGTTTTATCAGAGGACAAGTTGGTTCCGGAAGGAATTGAAGGAAGGGTCGCCTATCGCGGTCCAGTTTCCGAGACAGTCCACCAATTAGTCGGCGGATTACGCTCTGGCATGGGTTATGCCGGCGCAGAAGATATTGCTGCGCTACAAAAGCGTGGTCGACTAATTCAAATTACCGCGGCCGGGCTACAAGAGAGCCACCCGCATGATGTTTTGGATGTGGCAGATGCCCCTAACTACTACCGGAGTCGATGATGGTTGATATTGAGATCTCCCCAGGCAAACGAGCCCGTACCGCTTACTCATTTGATGATATTTCCATTGTGCCTTCACGTCGTACCCGTGAGCCAAATGAGGTTTCTACCGCTTGGCAGATCGATGCTTATAAGTTTGATTTACCTTTACTAGCTGCGCCAATGGATTCGGTGGTCTCACCGGAAACCGCAATCGCAATTGGAAAACTTGGTGGTTTGGGGGTATTGAATCTAGAAGGTTTGTGGACCCGTTATGAAAATCCCAAAATTCAACTTGGTGAGATCTCTTCAATCCCAGCCGATCAAGCAACCCGCAGAATGCAGGAGCTTTACAAAGCACCAATTCGACCTGAGTTGATCAAGGAACGGATTGCAGAGATTCGCGCTGCAGGAGTAACCGTAGCTGGTGCTTTGTCACCACAACGCACCGCCGAGTTTCACAAAGCGGTAATTGATGCTGGTGTAGATATCTTCGTTATTCGCGGCACCACAGTCAGCGCTGAACATGTTTCAAAGGCGAATGAACCTTTGAATTTAAAGAAGTTTATTTATGAATTGGATGTACCGGTAATTGTTGGTGGTTCTGCCACCTCGCAAAGCGCACTGCATTTAATGCGTGCCGGTGCTGCTGGTGTTTTGGTTGGTTTTGGTGGCGGTGCGGCGCATACAACACGGCAGGTTCTTGGAATCTCAGTTCCGATGGCGACCGCTGTTGCAGATGTTGCTGCTGCGCGCCGCGAGTATTTGGATGAATCAGGTGGTCGTTACGTTCATGTAATCGCTGATGGTTCTGTAGGAAAAAGTGGTGACATCGCAAAGGCGATTGCCTGCGGTGCTGATGCGGTAATGCTGGGTTCACCTTTGGCGCGGGCCGAGCAAGCACCCGGCCGCGGTTGGCACTGGGGTACCGAAGCGCACCATTCCGAGGTACCACGTGGCGCTCGGGTTCATGTTGGCACCACAGGATCTTTAGAAGAGATTCTCTTAGGACCTTCACACTCATCAGATGGAACTATGAATTTATTTGGAGCGCTGCGACGTGCGATGGCTACATGTGGCTACTCAGATTTGAAAGAGTTCCAACGTGTTGAAGTGGTTCTAAACCGAGCCTAAATGCGAAGCAATAGCAATCACGTCTTAGTTATTGATTTCGGCGCGCAATACGCCCAACTGATCGCCAGACGGGTTAGACAAGCCAATGTTTACAGTGAAATTCTGCCTGCGAGCGTTTCAGTCGAAGAGATCTTGGCGCGCAATCCAAAAGCGGTAATCCTTTCTGGCGGTCCCTCATCTGTGTACTCAGATGGAGCACCAAAGATTGATCCCAAGATCTTTAACCACGATATTCCGATTTTTGGTATCTGTTACGGTTTTCAAGCGATGGCGCAAGCCTTGGGCGGCGAGGTAGCTAAGACTGGCAAATCAGAGTTTGGCCGTACTCAGTTCACTGCTCACAACACTACAAAGCTTTTTGCAAATCTTCCTCAAACTTTTAATGTATGGATGAGCCATGGCGATAGCGTTGCAAAAGCCCCAAATGGATTTCAGAATATTGGCAGCACAGCAGATACAGCGATTGCCGCCTTTGAAAATGACAGTGGGTTGTTGGCCGGTGTGCAGTTTCATCCTGAAGTTTTGCACACTGAGTATGGCCAACAAATCTTGCAACATTGGTTGATCAACATAGTTAAATGCAAGCCAACATGGACCTCAGAAAATATCGTCGAAAATGAGATTATTAATATCAAATCCCAAGTGGGGGATAAGAAAGTAATTTGCGGTCTGTCTGGTGGCGTCGATTCGGCGGTTGCTGCTGCATTGGTTCAAAAAGCA
>JBEDAQ010000005.1:0-2835 GCA_041177685.1 Actinomycetota bacterium
CTCAAAATCAAGTTTTCAGAAACTCTTCCACTCACTCCTGCAGAGGAAGCATTGGGATCCAAAATTACATAGCGCATCCTGCCCTGCTCATCTTTACCTCTAACGGCACCTACTAACTCTAGGTCTCTACTAGCGGTTGCTTGGGTTACCTCTATTCCTTCATCAGCCAATAGCTCAACTAAATCGCCTTGGGAGTGAACCAAGCCTTTTGAAACATAGGAAACTACAAGAGCCCTTCTGGCATTTGATGAAATCGCTGCTCGTTTAGCCATGGTAAACCTCTTCACACACCGCATTGAAGGCAGACACAAATTTGAGGATCTGTGGCTCAGTGACAATAAAGGCAGGGGCGATGCGTATTACATTTTCGCTTGCTGGATTTGTCAGAAACCCTCTTTGCTGGAGTTTTTCTGCAACGTTTTTTGCCTCGTTAGATTCCAAAACAATGCCAATCAATAGACCTTTTCCACGCACCTCTTTCACACCAACGATTGGTGATATGAGGTTTCTGATTAACGCACCTTTCACTTTATTGAGTTTAAGGTGATTTCCGGCGTGGATTTGTTCAATTACCGCCAACGCCGCAGAACAACTAATTGGATTGCCACCAAAAGTTGTTCCATGCATGCCCGGTTGCAAAAGTTGAGCGTATTTACCCAAAGCAATCATTGCTCCAAGAGGCAGCCCTCCTCCAATTCCCTTTGCTATGGTTATGACATCAGGTGTAATGCCTTCATCTTCATAGCCAAACCAACTACCAGTTCTGCCCATTCCAGTTTGAACCGCATCAATAACCAGTAAAGCTCCCTTGGAATCACAAATCTCCCTAGCAGCTTTTAGATATCTGGATGGTGGGACAACCACTCCAGCCTCTCCCATTATCGGCTCCAAGATCACCATTGCAGTTCTCTTAGAAACTGCGCGCTTTAGAGCTTTGATGTCACCGTAATCAACATGCTTGATATTTCGAATCAAGGGTTTAAATGGGTTTCGCTTTGCTGGCTGACCAGTTAAGGAAAGTGCTCCCATGGTTCTGCCGTGAAAAGCGCCTTTTGCAGCCACTAAACCAGTACGTCCCGTCAATCGAGATAATTTCAAAGCAGCTTCATTGGCCTCTGCACCCGAGTTACAAAAGAAAACGCGCGCTTCATCAGAGCCAGTCATTTGGATTAACTGCTCCGCCAACTCCATTCCCGGAGCATGAGCGTAGAAGTTGCTGACATGGGATAGCTTCTTGGATTGCTCAGTTATTGCCTTAACAACCTTTGGGTTGCCATGCCCCATGATGTTGGTGGCGATTCCACCTAGAAAATCCAGATATTTCAACCCATTGTTATCCCAGACCTCTAAGCCTTTGCCATGTTCTAGCTGCAGGTTTGGAGTTCCGTAATTGAGCTGCATCGTTTTTTGCCAACGAGTTTGTAGATCAATTGCAGAACTTCTCGCCCGCTTTTTTATGGATGTACCCATGTACCACCTTCTCCATTCAGAGCTGATACAAAAGCCTCAATAGATTTTCCATCAATTACCCTGCTAGAAAGAGCGCCCGATTCAATTGCATTAATCGCAGCTTCAACCTTTGGAACCATTCCTTCTGAAAAGGTAATATTTTTGAGTTGCTGTACACCAATGGATTGAATTAAAGAACTTTGGTCAGGCCAATTAGCATAAATCCCCGGAACGTCAGTTAAAAACAACATCTGAGTAGCGCGTAATGCGCCTGCGATCGCACCGGCCGCCAAATCCGCATTAATATTGAGCGCAGTGCCATTGGAATCATTTGCAACCGGAGCGACAACTGGCAAGTAGCCCATATCCAACAGGTCGTGAAGTAACTTAGGATTTACCTTATTAACTTCGCCAACAAGACCCAGTTTTTCTTTATCCTTGTAATCAACCTCCAACAGCGCTGTATCGCTTCCAGTAATTCCAACCGCGGGTAATCCAGCCTTTATTAGAGACCGAACTACCGATCTGAGCACGGTACCTGTGAGCACCATCTCGACTACCTTCATAGTTTCTGAATCGGTGTATCTGAAACCATTAATCATCTTCTTCTCGATGTTGCGTATTTTTAACTCTTGATCTATCTGGGGTCCGCCACCATGAACAATTACGAACCTCTCCCCCGCCTTAAAGCGAAGAGCCAACTCTCTCATCCAACTAGCAGAGTTTTCGCCCATGGCATGGCCGCCGAATTTGATAACTATCATGTTGCGTACGCTGAATTCTCGTGCACATAGTCAGCGGTTAGATCATTAGTCCATATCGTCGCTGATTGAGTTCCCATGTGTAAATCAATCTCAATCTCAATTAATTCATCGGATAAATCAACTAACCCACGGTCCTCGCCCGGTGCACTCGCCCGACAAACTTGAACCCCATTTAACCTAACATCAATATTGAAAGGATCCATAACAGCATTAGTGGTTCCGATCGCCGCTAATACCCGACCCCAGTTTGGATCTTCACCATGTAGCGCACATTTCAGCAAATTGTTTCGAGCGCAAGCTCTTCCAACTTCGACTGCATCTCGCTCTGATTTCGCATTTTTAGTAGTAATTGAAATAACCTTCGAATGCCCTTCGGCATCTGCAATGAGCTGCTTTGCCAAATCCTGCGTTACTTGAGTTAAACAATCCAAAAGCTCTGCTTTACTCAACGAAACACCAGATGCGCCCGAAGCCATGAAAAGTACGGTGTCATTTGTCGATGTACAGCCATCAGAATCGATTCGATTAAAGCTTTTCTCTACCGCCTCTGCGAAACATTGTTTCGCTTCCATCTCATTTACTACTGCATCGGTCATGACAACTGAAAGCATTGTTGCTAACG
>JBEDAQ010000006.1:0-4930 GCA_041177685.1 Actinomycetota bacterium
CTGGAGCGCCATCATTACCGCCAAGAGAATCTTTCAATACATCTGACATCGCTTGAGACATGCCATCGACAAGTGGAGTTGTAATCTCTTCCCAACCCGCCAAAGTTGAATCAATCCAATCGCGACGACCTAGGGCACAGGTATCGGGAATAACCAAATTAGGGAAAGCTGTAGCCTCATTTATCCAGAGATCTGCGATATCAAAGGCTTCTTTGGTGGCAACTAGGTCTTGAACACTTACTGGGATCTCCCCGTGTGCCGATAAGAATTTTCGAGAGATGTCCCGGATCATCTGTTTGGAAAGTGCGCTTGGAGTAGCTTGTCCAGAGAGAGATGCCATTAATCCAGGAAGGTTTAATCCCATTCCAGAGAATTGTTGGAAGATTTCACCAAAATTAGAGAATCCGAAAGGATTGTTCTTGTCATTGTTATTCTCTTCAGGTTCATTTGGTCCAAAACCAAAACCTGCCATGACAACCTCCCGAAACCATAGAACTTTGCGAAACCGGCAGCAAACTGTGACGGTCGTTATTCCGCTACAACAAAAGCCAGCAGAGAATTATTTCCTAGCCTAGGCTTAACCCATGATCCCCGCTATCAATAGCGAGCAAATCGCCTGGGCGGCGCAGTCCACCCCGCTGTCAGCTCTTGTTTGGTGGCTTATCCCACTAACCGCATTGGTAGGGGCCACTTTGTATGTTTTATGGGTGACTCGTTTTCAGGATAAGTATGAAAATCAGACTGAGCGCTCGGTAGGAAAATTCAAGAAGTTCCAAGATTCATTTAAGAAACCTGAGTAAAGGTTGTAGTGGTGAAATCAATATCCCCATTGCGATATCGCTGGCCATTTCCTGCCAAGCTCTTCTTTTACCTTTTAACAATTGCCACCCTGTTAGCACCAATCCCTTTTGTGTTTTTTAAACCTGGAGTTCCAGACAATGTTGCGGCAGGAATCATCGAATTAAATGCTGTAAAGACCTACCCGGTTAATGGCAAGTTATACATAACTTCAATCTTGGTAACTAATCCCGACTCTCCAGTGTTTGGAGCAGAGACAATTGTTAATTGGGCGCTCGGACCACATGTAGTTCTACCAAGAGATACCGTTTATCCGCCGATCCAGCCGGCCAAGCAGATTAATCGAGATAGTCGCAGCGAGATGAGATCCTCGCAAGCTACCGCAACCGCGGCGGCTTTGCGCTACTTGGGTTACGAGTTTCAAGAGCTCTACTACGTTAGTGATATCCGGGATTACTCCAATGCAAAAGACCAACTTGAAGTTGGTGATTTCATTATGGAAATAGATGGTAAGAAAATTAGCGAGATAGAGGAGATCCGAACCTCTTATCAAGATAAGCAGGTGGGCGACTCCTTACTTATCTCTGTTGACCGAGAAAATAAATCTGGCGACATAGAGCGAAAGAGTTTTGAGGTTCAACTTGTTGAGAATCAAGAGCTAAATGCATCAACTGGCGAAAGGAAGCCAGCGATAGGAATCCTGGTTGGAACCACTGCACGGTTCCCAATCGATGTTGATTTCAACATTTCTGGAGTGGGTGGGCCAAGTGCAGGTTTGATTTTTGCCATTGGAATTATCGAAAAGCTGACCCAAGAGGATCTGCTGCGAGGTCGAAATGTTGCAGGAACCGGTGCGATCACCGCTGCGGGTAGGGTTGGAGGAATTGGTGGAATAGAGGAAAAGATGATTGGCGCCTCAAGAATTGGTGCAACCCTCTTTTTAGCACCCACTGAAAATTGTCCGGACATAAGGCACATTCCAAAGGGTTTAAAAGTAATCCCGGTCTCAACTTTGGCTGAGGCGGTAGAGGCGCTTCGTGCCCCAGAAAACTTTAAACATCCGACCTGCCCTAACTGGTAAATCTCGAATTCCCTCTCCTATAGGAGTTGGCTAATCTCGCCCCATGAGTTTTGGCGATAATCCAGATAATCCGTTTCGTAACTTCCGATTTCCTCCTCGAGAGCCGGGTGCAGTTGGTTCACGCAAGATTGGTGCGCTGCCACTAACCATAATCATCTTGACTGTGCTTGCGGTCATCTTGGTTTCATTAAGTGGCTTCTATGCGGATTTTCTCTGGTTCCGCTCCGTTGATTACAGCAATGTTTGGACAACTCTTCTGACGACGCGAGTAACTCTATTTTTGATTTTTGGATTCTTAACCTCCTTGATTATTACTGCCAATATTTATATCGCTTATAAGAAGCGACCTATTTACGTACCGCTAACAGTGGAGGCGGACAACTTAGAGCGCTACCGCGCACAACTAGAGCCGCTACGCAAAGTTGGTTTGATTGGTATCGCAATTGCACTGTTTTATTTTGCTGGCATGGCGGGCACCAGGTTGTGGGAGAGCTGGTTGTTGTTTACAAATGCAACCCAGTTTGGTGTCAAAGATCCACAGTTTGGCAAAGATGTTTCCTTCTTTATGTTCACTCTGCCATTTTGGCAATCCATTGTGGGTTGGGTGATCTCTACTCTTATACTCGCCACAATCGCTTCGGTGGCAATTCACTATGTTTATGGCGGTATCCGCCCGCAGGTTCGTGATGACCGCACAACCGTTGCAGCACGGGTTCAACTTTCAGTTCTGCTTGGATTTATCGTGGCCGCCAAGGCGGTTGCATACTGGTTGGATCGTTACGCCTTGGCCACGAGTGATGAAGGATTGATTACTGGTCTGACCTATACAGATGTAAACGCGGTTCTTCCAGCTAAGGCAATCCTGACCGGTATCGCTGCACTCTGCTCCTTGCTCTTCTTCGCAAATATTTTCCGCCGTTCTTGGGTGCTACCTGCAGCTGGTGTGGTTTTACTTGGCGTCTCTTCATTTTTAATTTCAGGTGTTTACCCCAGCTTGATTCAACAATTCCAGGTTAAACCGAGCGAATCCTCCAAAGAAGCACCATTTATTCAACGTAATATTGAAAATACAAGAGCTGCCTATGGTTTAGATAATGTCGAGGTTGTTGATTACTCAGCAGTTGTTGATACCTCGGCGGGACAGTTATCCAAAGATGCTGCCACTATCTCCAATATTCGCTTGATGGATCCAAATGTTCTATCTGCAACCTTTAGACAGCTACAACAAATCAAGCCTTACTACACATTTAACGATTCGCTAGATATTGATCGCTACACAATCGACGGCCAGACCCGTGACATGGTGGTAGCGGTTCGTGAAATTAATATCGATGGAAACCCAAACCGTAACTGGATCAATGATCACCTGGTTTACACCCACGGCTTCGGGTTTGTTGGCGCTTATGGAAATACCCAAGATGTGGATGGAAAGCCAGTCTTCACAGTTGGAGATATTCCACCAAAGGGCAAACTAGGTGATTTCCAACCTCGCATTTACTTTGGCGAGAACAACCCTGAATACTCAATTATTGGCGGCACCACCGATGGTGAAGCTGTTGAATTTGACTACCCAGATGATGCCTCCGCTAATGGACAAAAGAACTACACATATACCGGCAAGGGTGGAGTTCCAATGGGCTCTATCTTCTCCCGTTTGTTATTTGCCATTAAGTATCAGGAGCAGCGCATTCTGCTTTCAAATCTGATCAACGCAGATTCCAAGATTATCTTTGACCGCGTTCCACGTGAGCGTGTTGCAAAGGTCGCTCCTTGGTTGAAACTTGATGGCGATCCATATCCATCAATCGTTGATGGAAGGTTAGTTTGGATTATCGATGGCTATACAACCAGTTCGGGCTATCCATACTCCCGCACCGTTGATGTTTCAGGTGCTACAACCGATGCGCTCAACATCAACACCAATCCACTAACAGCGGTTCCCAACTCGACCATCAACTACATCCGTAACTCAGTTAAGGCCACAGTTGATGCCTACGACGGAACTGTGACTCTTTATGCATGGGATGAAAAGGATCCAGTTCTGGCTTCATGGATGAAGGCGTTCCCAGGGGTTGTAAAGAAGAAATCTGAGATGTCAGAGTCATTGGTCTCACATGTACGTTATCCAGAGGATCTATTCCGAGTACAACGTGATGTGCTCTCGCTCTACCATGTAAAGAATGCCAATGCTTTTTATGGTGGACAGGATTTCTGGCGCGTGCCTCGTGATCCATCAACGCTAGGTGCAAATGCGGGAGCTCAGCCTCCTTACTACTACACCTTGCAGTTACCAGGGGAGAAGAAAGCATCATTCTCGCTAACCACTCCATTTGTACCAAGAGGTGGTCGTGAAAACCTCTCTGCATTTGCAGTGGTCAACTCTGATCCAGGTCCAGATTATGGAAAGTTCACTGTTCTACAGTTGCAGCGTTCTACCAACGTCGCAGGTCCTTCACAGGTTGCTTCTAACTTTGAAGCAAATCCAACTGTTGCGCTATCACTATCGTTGTTGCGTCAAGGTGGATCTGATGTCGTGCTTGGTAACTTGTTGACTCTTCCCGTCGGTGGCGGATTGCTTTATGTGCAGCCGGTTTATGTTCGTGCAACCGCTAACACCGCTGCTTATCCGTTGTTACAAAAAGTCTTGGTCTCATTTGGAGAGAAGATTGGATTTGATGACACCCTTAAAGGTGCATTAGATCAAGTATTTGGTGGCAACTCTGGAACCTCGACAGTTGCACCTTCAACAGGTGGCACCGGTACATCAACCGGTTCCAACACCGATCTTGCAAATGCGCTCGCGAGTGCTCAGCAAGCCTTGGCCGATGCACAAGCAGCTCTAGCAAAAGGTGACTTCGCCGCATATGGCAAAGCACAGGATCGCTTGAAGGCTGCAATCCAAGCAGCGGTAGCCGCTCAACGACGTTAATACTCGTTTTGGCGTAATCGCATTACGCCTCTACGATTAGGACATCCGACGCGGGGTGGAGCAGCTCGGTAGCTCGCTGGGCTCATAACCCAGAGGTCGTAGGTTCAAATCCTGCCCCCGCT
>JBEDAQ010000007.1:0-10877 GCA_041177685.1 Actinomycetota bacterium
TTCCGGAACTGGTGCGGTTTTGGTTTGCGCTGGAGATACACCATTGCTAACTGGACAAACCTTGCTTGATTTACTTGCTGTGCATCAATCCTCTGGCGCCAGCGCGACGGTATTGACCGCAGAGATGTTAGATCCATCTGGTTACGGTCGAATCATTAGAGATGCCAGCAATAATCTGGCGCAGATTGTCGAAGAGAAAGATGCTTCAGAGCAGCAAAAGCAAACCCTTGAGATTAACTCAGGGGTTTATGTTTTTTCCGCCCCTGATCTCATCTCAGCTTTAAGTAAATTAACCCCAAACAATGCGCAAAAAGAAGAGTATTTAACTGATGTAATTGCGATTCTAAAATCTGAGGGCAAATTGGTTTCTGCTTTTCTAACCGCGGATTACACCGAAGTTTTCGGGGTTAATGATCGAGAGCAGTTAGCTACCTGCGGATTTTTGCTGAATGCGCGGATCTGTGAAGCTTTAATGAAGAGTGGCGTAACTATTGTTGATCAAATGAGCACCTGGATTGATGTAACCGCTGAGATTGAGGTTGATGTTCACATCGAACCGGGCAGCGCAATCAAGGGCAACACCAAGATCGGAAAATCCGCTGTAATTGGTCCACGCACTACTTTGATTGATTCCAACGTTGGAGCAGAGGCCAAAGTATTTGAATCACACTGCCAAGAGGTCACAATCGGCAAGGCGGCACAGGTTGGTCCATATACCCATTTACGCAGCGGAACCGTGCTTTCTGACCAGGTAAGAGTTGGATCATTTGTTGAAATCAAGAACTCAACTGTTGGTAATGGATCAAAGGTCCCTCATCTTTCCTATGTAGGAGATGCCACTATCGGCAGCGAAACCAATATCGGAGCTGCCACCGTATTTGTTAACTACGACGGGGTTGAAAAACACAAAACCGTAATTGGCGACCATGTCCGCATCGGTAGCGACTCAATGTTGGTAGCGCCGGTCACGATTGGTGATGGTGCTTACACGGCAGCGGGCTCTGTAATCACAGAGGATGTTCCTGCTGGCGCGCTTGGTATCGCTCGGGCGAAGCAAAGCAATATTCTTGGTTGGGTATTAAAGAAACGTAAGGGCACCAAATCCGCAGAGGCAGCAGCCAAAAAAGAAGGGCAGAAATGAGCACCGAACTACGTCTCAGTTCCGAAAAGCGACTCCGGATTTTTACCGGACGCGGATACCCAGAGCTTGCTGAAGAGGTAGCAGCAGAACTTGGTGTGCCCATTACTCCAACCAGTGCTTATGACTTTGCAAATGGTGAGATATTTGTACGTTTTGAGGAGAGCGTTAGAGGTTGCGATGCATTTGTAATTCAAAGCCATTCCGCTCCAGTAAATAAACAAATCATGGAACAGCTCATCATGGTTGATGCGCTAAAGCGTGCCTCAGCAAAGCGAATCACTGTCATCGCTCCGTTTTATGGCTATGCCCGCCAAGACAAAAAGCACCGCGGCCGCGAACCAATCTCTGCACGGTTGATGGCGGATTTATTTAAGACCGCAGGTGCAGATCGATTGATGACCGTTGATCTACACACCTCGCAGATTCAGGGATTTTTTGATGGACCGGTTGATCACTTATTTGCACTGCCACTTCTCGCAAATTACGTTGGCTCCAAAGTTGATCGCTCACGTTTAACCATAGTTTCTCCTGACTCTGGAAGAGTCAGAGTTGCAGAGCGCTGGAGCGATCTTTTGGGTGGTACTCAAATTGCATTTATTCATAAGACCCGCGACCCAAGAATTCCAAATGAGGCTGTTACTGGCCGTGTAGTCGGAGAGGTAGAAGGCCAAACCTGCGTAGTCATTGATGACATGATTGATACCGCTGGCACAATCACTAAAGCAGTAGATGCGCTTTACGATGCTGGTGCCACAGAGGTAATCATCGCCGCAACCCACGCGGTTTTCTCAGGACCCGCTGCAGATCGACTACGTAACTCCAAAGTCAGCGAAGTTGTTGTCGCAAATACCTTGCCGATTCCAGAAGAGAGCCGATTCCCGAATTTAACAGTTCTTTCAATTGCGCCGTTGTTGGCTAGAGCAATTCGAGAGGTCTTTGAAGATGGGTCAGTCACCAGCCTATTTGATGGCCACTCTTAAAAAACTTGTCGCACTTTTCTGTGCGTTAACTTTTCTACCGGTAACTCCGGCAATTGCAGAAGAGCCTTACCGCATTACCGTGATGTCCCGTAATATCTATCTGGGCTCCGATGTTGGGGTTGCTTTAGAAAAGATTCCGAACTTTCCCGCCGCTGCTCAATTTATGTGGGATCAGATGAAACAGACCAACTTTGCGCTGCGAGCTCCGAAGTTGGCGCGGGAAGCGGTACAGGATCGGCCCGAGATTATTGGTATTCAAGAGGCCACAATCTGGTACTGCAAAAAGGATTTATTTGGAGATCAGGTTGAGGTATTTAATTTTCTCGATGAGTTTATTGCCGCAACTAAGCAAACCGGAGTGGGATACTCGTTAGCAACTGTTGATGGCAAAGAAGCATTTAACCCAGGTTACAAAATCGCACCGGTGCCATTTTTAACCAAGGTCAATGATCCTGAGGTTTTTCAGCCCATCTTTAAACAGGATAGTGCGGCCTGTGGCTTCACAATTGGAGATGCGTTGTTAGTGCGGGATGATGTTAAGCAGCAAATCATTCAAGTTGGAAACTCGGAGTATGACGCTACTTATTCAATTGTTCCGGTATTAATGACTATCTATCGTGGCTATACCTGGGTAGATTTCAAAGTTCGCGACTCGGTAGTTCGAGTAATAACTACTCATTTGGAATCAATTTGGGATGAAAACAAAGTTCCTAACTCTGCCCTGCAAGCTCAACAGTTAGTAGCAGATCTTAAAGATGCCAAGATGCCGGTAATTGTTATGGGGGATTTCAACGCAGATCCCAGAGATCCGCGATCTACTAAAGAACCAAATCCGGGAGAACAACCCATTGTTAGCGAAACCTGTCCAACACCAAGCGGAGCAAAGTGCAACGCCTACAGCACAATGGTTGAGGCAGGGTTTGAAAATGCTTCCCCAGATGCCAGCAACCCTCGTTACTACACATGGGGTGCCGGAGCATTACTAAATGGTCCAGATAAAAAGCGTGAGAAGTTTGCCTACAAATTTGGAAATCAATATGGATTTACCGATCGTTTAGATTACATATTTACCAAAAATGTTTACGCCACAGTTAGCTCCAAAATAATTGGCAATGTATATCCCGACGGTAGTGGGGTTTGGAGTTGTGGCACTGAGCTTTGTTTTCCATCTGATCATGCTGGAGTTGTAGCCACCATTGAACTACCTCGTGGTGCCGGTGCGATTGATCCGGATTTACCGGAACGGGAACGGTCTTCATTTACCTATCTGCCCATATTGGCTGCGGGAGCCTTGATTTTGTTGGTCCTGATCATTCTCCGCAAGAGAATTTGGCGATAACTGGGAGTTTAGGTAGCCTTCAGCTCACTTAAGGCGAGGGGCAAACCCCGTTATCGACGAAAGGCTTAACAATGGCTGAGGTATCAATCACAGGCGCAATTCGAAATGAATTCGGTAAAGGCGCATCACGCAGAATCCGTCGCGATGGCAGTGTGCCCGCGGTTATTTATGGTCATGGCGAGAAGCCAACCCACATCTCACTTCCAGCACGTGAAGTTGGAGTGGCGATTAAGACCTCTAACGTTTTGCTAAATATTGATCTTGGTGAGAAGCAAGAGCTAGTTCTGCCAAAGTCAATTGTTAGAAATCCACTCAAGGGAACTCTTGAGCATATCGATTTGATTATCGTGCGACGTGGTGAGCGCGTTGTTGTTAACGTTCCAGTCCACGCACATGGAAAGCATGATCCAGAAGGTATTTTGGAGCACGTACATAACACCATTGAGGTTGAAGCAGATGTAACTGCAATCCCAACCGCTCTTGATCTTGATATTGAAGGACTACCTGCAGGTGAGTCCAAGACCGCCGCTGATGTTGTTCTTCCAGCCGGTGTTGTACTTAAGAGCGATCCAAAGATGGTTGTTGTTCACCTATCTGTTCGCTCCACAGTTGAAGAGGCTGCTCCTGTTGCTGCACCTGCTGAAGGTGAAGCCGCAGCTGCTGCTGCTGCACCTGCTGAAGGTGCTGCTGAAGCAAAGTCCAGCTAACTCTTTTCTTAACGCTTCTGCGGTTAACCTTTCTCTATGTTTGGCCGTAAATCTTCAGGTTCTGACAATCAATCAACTAATCGTTGGTTGATTGTTGGCTTAGGCAATCCAGGGCCAGAGTATGAGAAAACCCGACATAACATTGGTGCCATGGTGGTTAATCAAATGGTCGCCACCGCTGGAGCTAAGTTCTCTTCTCACAAAGCGCGGGCTAATGTCGCTGAATTCAAATTAGGTTTCGGAAGCGATGCTCCTGCGCTAGTAGTAGCGACTTTGCGTTGTTACATGAATGAATCAGGTGGGCCAACCAAAGCGCTAGCTGATTTCTACAAGATAAAGGGCGATCACATCATCATTGCTCATGATGAGTTAGATATTCCTTTTCAAGCCATTAGAGTGAAATTTGGTGGCGGAGATAATGGCCATAATGGCCTCAAGAGCATCACCTCTGCCTTGGGTTCAGCTGATTACTTCCGATTGAGAGTTGGAATCGGTAGACCTCCGGGACAGCAGGATCCAGCAGATTTTGTGTTGAAGCCCTTTTCAAGTGCAGAGAAAAAGAGTTTGGATGAGTTTTTGATAACTGGTGGACAAGCGGTTGAATCTCTAGTGCAGTCTGGTTTAGAGAAAACCCAGCAAAACTTTAACTCTTAATCAGCCCCTCGATCAGCCGGTATTGCGTAGGCCGGCAGCTACGCCATTTATGGTTAGCAATAACGCGCGAGTAATTAACGGCTCGGCATTTTCGCCACGGACCTTCTTCAAGAGCGAAATCTGCAATAGGTGAAGTGGAGCTAAATATGCATCGCGAATCTGCAGAGTGCGGGCCAGAATTTCTTGGTCACCAAGAATTTCGCTCTTCTTAGTAAGCAATAAAATCTCTTTTACAGTTAAATCAAACTCCTGCTGGATTGTGTCAAGAAAGTGATGGAGTTCTGGGTCAACCAACGCAGTTACATATTTACGGGCCATAACCAAATCTGTTTTGGCCAAGGTCATCTCAACATTGCTGATAAATGTGCGGAAGAAGTGCCAATCACGCAACATCGCTTGCATAGTTTGCTCATGACCAGATTCGCGAGCCGCTTTCAAGCCGCTGCCAACTCCAAACCAGCCCGGCACAATCTGTCGGGATTGAGTCCAACCAAATACCCAAGGAATAGCGCGCAAAGATGATAGATCTGCGCTGGCGTCAGGACGTCTTGATGGACGAGAGCCAAGGAAGAGATTTCCGAGTTGTTCAACTGGAGTTGATTGATAGAAATATGCTGGTAAATCTGGATGCTCTACCAAAGAACGATAGGAAGCGAATGAAGCATCACTAATTGCACTCATGGCGGTGTTCCACTTAATTAAATCTTCGGGGGATTGACGGGCTGCGCGGTTTAGAACTGTAGCTTCTAAAGCTGCAGCAAGAGTTAACTCGACATTCTCTCTGGCTAATGAAGGCAGCGCATACTTATCTGAGATTACCTCGCCCTGTTCAGTCATCTTTATCTGACCATCAAGGGTTCCCCAAGGCAGGGCGATAATCGCATCGTAGGTTGGTCCGCCGCCACGTCCTACTGAGCCGCCTCGACCATGGAATAGTCTTAACTTGATGCCATGTTTACGTGCGACATCTCGGAGTTTTCGTTGCGCTTGGTGAATCTCCCATTGGCTAGTAGCAATTCCGGCATCCTTATTTGAATCTGAGTAACCCAACATCACCTCTTGAATGTTGCCACGCAGTTCAACAATTTTGCGATAAGTCGGGTTTGATAAAAGAGTTTCTAGAATTTCTCCGGCAGTGCGCAACTCGGCAACTGTTTCTAGCAGTGGTGCAACATCTACTCGAGCCACCGCCTGGTTTAGATCAATCAAGCCAGCTTGTTTGGCCAACACAGCGGCGGCCAATACATCCTCTGGTCCCTTTGTCATCGAAACTATGTAGGTTTCAACTACTGAAGGATCAAAGTTATTCTGCAACTCTTTGATTGCGGCAAAGGTGCGCAAAGTCTTTGCATCCTGCTCATCTAGTGATGAGCCTTCTACATTTTGTGCCGTCAATTGTTTAGTTAAGAACTCACACTTACCTTTTGAATCTAAAGCAACATAATCACTGCTGGGGTAGAGGGCGGCTACTGCGCGTTGGTGAGCTCCAGAATGCTCTCTTACATCCATGGTGGCATGGGTTAAGCCGAAAGCCGCTATGGTCCTGATGGTTCGCTCCAACAATCCTTGCGCTATCAACTCACCTCTATTGGCAAGCAGTGAGTTGTACATCAACATCAAATCATCAATTAACTCTTGAGTATTTGCGTAATCTCGACCTGGTTCATGAGCTGCACCGTTGGTGTGGCGATCCCTAGTTAGCAGCAAGCGATGTCGAATTGCGGTGGCCTTTAAACGATATGGCTCTTCAACATTGATCCGCTTAAATCTCGGTTCAATCTCAGGCAGACGTTGTAAATCCTGTTCGACCGAATCCAGCAAGGGCTGTGAAGTTCCGGCCAATTTGGTTGATATCGATAAAGCCTGACGAAGTTCATCTAAAGCCTCGAGGGTTACTCGGATGGCATGGCCCATCTGCAAAACAATGGCCTGCTTAGTTATTTCTGGGGTTATGTTTGGATTGCCATCACGGTCCCCGCCAATCCAAGAACCAAAGGTAAAAGGTGTCGCGGTTGGAGGCAGCTTTATTCCGAGACGTTTCAACTCGCGAGCAAAATCATCAAGTACCTCAGGAATGGTCAAGCGGAACAAATCATCCAAGTAATAAAGAGCATTAATCGCTTCATCTAACGGCTCAGGTCTACCTAAACGCAGCTCATCTGTCTGCCACAACAAATCAACCGCCTCTGCCAATCTTCGTTCTTGGGCGGGTGATTCAGTTTGATCTAGTAACTCTGAAATTGTAGAAAGTTTGCTTAATACAGATCTACGGGCCGCCTCTGTTGGGTGAGCGGTAAAAACGGGACGGACCTGAAAATCTTCCAACCATTTACGCAACTGTTCATCGGAAAAATCATGACCAGATTTCTTGGCCTCCAAAATATGATCAACGGCGCGCGATAACCATGAGCCACCATTGTTACGCTCATCAGCTAAAACTCTGGAGCGATGTACCTGTTCAGCAACATTTGCCAGGTTGAAGTAAACATTAAAGGCGCGTACTAGTTTTACGGAATCTGCAGTGGAGATAGATTTCAATAAATCTTCGCCATTACCTTCCCGCACCGATTTTCGAACTAGCTCCACAAGATTAAGGAGAGCCTCACCATCTTGGCGGGCCAAGGATTGACCAAGCAGTTCGCCTAATCTTCTAACGTCGCTGCGTAAAGAGGCGTTATCTTGAGATTTATCTAGCCCGGACACCGGCTAATAATGGCACGATAGAATTCCATCAAGTTCGCTAGCCCCCCTGGTTTTTTCAGGTGGGGCTTTAAGGCGTTTATTTGAGCAGGTAAAGGAGGGTTGAGCTATGAGATTACGTTCTCTCATCTCGCTATCTGAAACAACCCATGCTCTACTGCATTCAAATAATGCAAACCTGATTGCAATTCCATCGGCAACGCCATTTCTAGTTACAGATCAGGCCAAAGAGAAACAAGTTCTACTGGTTGCCCATTCCAGTCAACGTGCTACAGAGTTAGCACAAGAGTTAGCGGAATTGATAGATGGGGTTATGGAGTTTCCAGCTTGGGAAACCCTGCCCCATGAAAAACTAAGTCCAAACAGTGACACCGTAGCAAGAAGAGTTCAAACCTTGCTCAACATTGATAAAGCCAAGGTAGTGGTCACCTCTGCAAGAGCTTTGGTTCAACCAATTGTTGCTTCTGCTATTGAGCTACCGGTCTTGCAAATCTCTAGAGGACAAGAGTTTGAATTTGAAACTCTAATTTCAAATTTAGTACTAAGGGCCTACAACCGGGTGGACATGGTTGAACGAAGAGGTGATTTTGCGGTGCGGGGAGGAATTATCGATGTCTTTCCGCCGCTTTCAGCACATCCTGTACGAATCGAATTCTTCGGTGATGAGATTGAGGAGCTTAAATACTTTGAGATTAGTGATCAAAGAAGTTTTGAGGCCATTAACTCTCCACTTAATCTAATTCCTTGCCGCGAGGTTTTAATAACTGAAGATGTTAAAGCGCGAGCCCATGAATTAAAAATGAAGTATCCAGAGCTCCTAGCTATGTGTAACAAGATAGAGGAGGGGATCTATGTAGAGGGAATTGAGTCTCTAGCTGCGGTTCTCACTCCAAAAATGAAAACCTTGGTTGAGTACATCTCAAATAACTCCAAAGTAATTTTGTTAGAGCAGGAGCGGATTAAATCTCGGGTGCAGGATTTAATCAGCACCAACCAGGAGTTCTTAGCTGCCGCTTGGTCAAATATCGCATTAACTAGTAAGTCCGATGCGGTAAATCCCCAAATTCCGCTACGCACGGAGCTACAAATCGGTGCCTTTGTGGAACTAGATAAGTTAAAGGATTTGGCCTCCGACAAAGGTATATCTTGGAGCAGCATCAACTCCTTTGGATTTCAATCAGATCCGGAGGTCAAAGAGTTCTTAGAGATTGAGCCTTATAGAAATAAGGTAGAAAAACTCATCGGTGATGTGCGCAATCACCTGGCAGATGGCTACTTAGTTGTGATTTCAGTTGCCGGACATGGACTGCAGGAGCGGTATAGGGACATTTTCCAGGAGGCTGATATCCCTGCGGTACTAAAGGAAAATATCGATACCAAGTTGGTAAGAGGATGCCTCTATTTGATTAGCTCGTCATTCAGAAATGGTTTTAAAGATGTTGTAGAGAAGACTTTATTTGTTACCGAGGCGGAGATAAATGGTTCCAGAGATAATCGAATCTCTGCTACCCGAATGCCATCCAGGCGAAAGAAGAGCATTGATCCTCTAGAGCTCAAGAGTGGGGATTATGTGGTTCATGAACAACACGGTGTCGGTCGATATATCGAGTTAGTGCAAAGAACTGTATCCGGTGCCTCACGTGAGTATTTAGTTATTGAGTACGCAGCATCCAAACGGGGACAACCCGCTGATCGAATTTATGTGCCAACTGATGCACTCGAACAGATTACGAGATATGTCGGCGGTGAAACCCCTGCTGTTAATCGCATTGGTGGAGGGGATTGGATCAAAGCAAAATCAAGGGCTAAGAAGGCGGTCAAAGAAATTGCCGGAGAGTTAATCCGTTTGTATGCAGCACGCACCAGCTCACCAGGGTTTGCATTTTCTCCTGATACAACTTGGCAGAGAGAGCTGGAAGACTCCTTTGCTTATGTAGAGACACCGGATCAATTGGTAACAATCAATGAGGTTAAGGCTGATATGGAAAAGCCTTATCCGATGGATCGAATTGTTTGTGGTGATGTGGGTTATGGAAAAACAGAGATTGCTATACGAGCCGCATTCAAAGCTGTGCAAGATGGCAAACAGGTTGCGGTTTTAGTGCCGACTACCCTTTTAGCCCAACAACACTTCGCAACTTTCACACAACGGTACGCTGGATTTCCGATTAAGGTTGTGGGTCTTTCTCGTTTTAATTCCGCCAAAGAGATAAGTAATGCATTAAAGGATTTAGCCTCTGGCGCCGTTGATGTGGTGATTGGAACCCATCGATTGTTGTCTGATGATGTTGCCTTCAGGGATCTAGGTCTAATAATCGTTGATGAAGAGCAGCGTTTTGGAGTTGAGCACAAGGAGAAATTGAAGAAGCTGCGGGCCAGTGTTGATGTTTTAGCTATGTCAGCTACTCCAATTCCACGCACCTTGGAGATGGCAATTACCGGCATTCGAGAGATGTCAACAATTGCAACTCCGCCAGAGGAGCGACATCCAGTGCTTACCTATGTTGGCGCATACGACGATAAGCAGGTTACAGCTGCAATTCACCGTGAATTATTAAGAGATGGCCAGATTTTTTATATTCATAATCGGGTGGAAAGTATCGATGAGGTGGCTACCAGAATAAGAAAACTAGTACCTGAGGCAAGAGTTGCAATTGCGCATGGCCAAATGAATGAAGCGGCTCTCGAGCAGGTTGTCGTAGCTTTTTGGAATCGTGAGTTTGATGTTTTGGTTTCCACCACAATTGTTGAGAATGGAATTGATGTTGCTAATGCCAACACTTTGATCGTGGAACGCTCTGATGTTTTTGGACTTTCTCAGCTGCATCAGTTGCGTGGCAGAGTCGGACGAGGACGGGAGCGTGCTTATGCCTACTTTTTATATCCTGCCGATAAACCATTAACTGAGTTGGCGCTAGATCGCTTAACAACGATTGCCAAAAACACTGAGTTGGGTGCTGGCATGCAGGTTGCACTTAAAGATTTAGAGATCAGAGGTGCGGGTAATCTCCTTGGTGGCGAGCAGTCCGGCCACATCGCTGATGTTGGGTTCGATCTTTATATGCGAATGGTGGGAGAAGCGGTTAATGAGTACAAGCGCGGTGTTATTGATGGAGTAGAGGAGAATCTAGAGTGCAAGGTGGAGCTACCGATAACCGCTCATCTCTCACCCGAATATGTTCCTTCTGATCGCTTAAGGCTTGATCTCTACAGACGTCTAGCTGATGCCAAGGAGGATGCGGAGATAGATGCAATTAAAGATGAGTTAGTGGATCGATTTGGTGCTTTGCCGCAAGAGGCGGAGGCGCTATTGCAGGTAGCAAAGTTGCGTACCTTTGTTAAAGCTCATGGCATAA
>JBEDAQ010000008.1:0-6426 GCA_041177685.1 Actinomycetota bacterium
TAAATCTCTTCTAGGTCATACTCTGCGTCTTTTAGGAATATCTGCTTGTCTGACCACCACTTAACTCTGGTGCCGGTTACCTTTGATGAAATCTTTCCAATGACACGCAAACCTGATTGGGGTTCAAATGAGGCATTAGGTCCATCGCCATCAAATACCCCAGCAACACCACGCTTGAATGACATCCAATAAATCTTGCCATCGCGATCCACCTCAACATCAACACGGGATGACAGCGCATTTACAACTGAAGCTCCAACACCATGTAGTCCACCAGTGGCTGCGTAGGAGCCACCGCCAAATTTTCCACCCGCGTGCAGTTTGGTCATAACAACTTCAACACCGGTTAATCCAGTCTTTGGCTCCTTATCAACCGGAATACCACGACCATCGTCATGGACCTCTACTGACCCATCTTTTTCTAGATTAATCTCAATCTTCTTGCAATAACCAGCTAGTGATTCATCTACTGCGTTATCAATAATCTCCCACAAGCAATGCATCAATCCGCGACCATCGGTTGAACCGATATACATTCCGGGGCGCTTGCGTACCGCATCTAACCCCTCAAGAACAGAGAGATCTTTTGCGGAGTAAGAGGTTTCTACGCTGCGATTATCTTTGTCAGCCACGATGCGCAAGGGTATCTATCGCCCTTAAAGTGGAGAGGATTACGCGCCGAAGAGGCTGAGAATTTGTCGATAATTTCACAAAATCAGGCTAGAAATGTAAAAAAGTATCGTTTTAACCTGCGGGGAATAAGTAAGAGGTGGTTTGATGTTCCACTGTAAGCATCTATGCGAGGTAAGAAAGGTAGGCCCAAATGACCGAGAATGTAGTACTCGATTCCACGCCCCTTAACGCCCTTGATCGCTGTGACCGTTGTGGCGCGCAGGCTTACGTTCGTGCAGTTATGGCAAATGGATTTGAATTACTTTTCTGCGGTCATCACGCCAAGAAATACCAGGAGGGTCTAGCAAACGCTGCCACCCGAATTGATGATGAAACAGCTCGCCTTAGCGAAGGATCAACGGCGCAATAAGCCTTGAGACGATACTTGGTCTTTTTGTTAACGCTTCCTCTCTGTCTGCAACTCCGCTCAATTTAACTAAGCTGTTCACGGCTATATAACGCAATGGCTCCGGTTCCCATTTACGAATCCTTCGATTCGCGAAATGTAAATCAGTTAACTCACTTGAATTTCCAACAACTAAATTGGCCATGATTTTTGCCGCTAAAAAACTCATAGTCACGCCATCACCGGCATAGCCACCGAGTCGTCCAAAGCCAGTATTTGCATCAAATTGAACGTAAGGCTCCCAATCACGGGTAATAGCTACCGCTCCACCCCAAGCATGGGCAAAAGAAACATCCTTCAACTGCGGAAACCATCTTTTCGCTAATTGACGGATGTTCTCATGAACCGAAGGCGTGTATTCCTTGCTTTCTTTCAATCGAGATTTAAATGGGTAGGTTGCGCCTCTGCCACCTATGGCCAGTCGATCATCAGAGGTACGTTGAGCGTAATTAATCAGATGTGAACCTTCGGCAAAGGTAAATCGCTCTCTAACTCCAATCTCATCCCAGAAACTTTGCGATAAAGGCTCTGTTGCAACCATTTGTGAGTAGAGCGGGATGAATTCTCGGCGTGCTGCTCCATAAACCTCAGTGGCCTGAATAACCACATTGGCTCTAATGCTTTGGCTATTTACCAACACCCCGCTCGGGATAGGAGTGGCAAATGAGTTCTCAAATAAATAAATCTTTCTGAGTTTCAAATACTCGATAATCCCTTGGAGTAATCCCATGGGATTTACCGTTGCACACTCAGGATTGAACAAACCTCCACGGGCTTCGCTAACCCTTATTAACCTAGAAAGTTCATCCGAACTTTTCCAAATATGAAGTTCATCTGCGGCCTCGCGTAACCTTTTCTCTTGCGCCACATTTCTGGCAAACATTACGGTGCCGGATTTGGTGAAGTGAGATTTCGGGGCATAACGCTGTGAAAATTCACCAATCTCATTAATTGAAGTGATTAAAGAATTAAATAATGCATTGGTGCGATCTAGGCCATGTCGTTTGATTAGCGTAGAACGCGAGACTGGATAATCAGATGAGGCCCATCCACCATTTCTACCGCTGGCACCAAATCCAAATGCTTTGGATTCAAATATCGCAATCTCTAATTTTGGATTGAGATTAATTAAATGAAACGCGGTCCAGAGCCCAGAAAATCCCCCGCCGATAATTGCAACATCGTATGAATCTGCAAAGTGCGGATCGGTTTCAAAACGCTCTGCGGATTGACCCCAGAGCGAGTTATTCGGCTTGGAATCCGGCTTCGCGGTGGGAGCCATCGCAGAATGGTTTTTCTTTGGAGTGGCCACAGCGGCAAAGTGAGAAGTTCTCTTTGGTTTCAACGACATTGCCATCGGCATCGACGAAATCCGCGGTTCCAGTCACTCGAACAGAACCATTTGGCTTTACATAAATCTTTACTCGATCTGACATTGCTAACTCCTAATCAAGGTAATCGCGTAGCACTTGCGAACGTGATGGGTGACGTAGCTTGGACATAGTCTTTGATTCAATCTGGCGGATACGCTCGCGGGTAACACCGTAAACCTTGCCAATTTCATCAAGGGTCTTTGGCTGACCATCGGTTAGACCAAAGCGCATCGCAACTACCCCGGCCTCACGCTCTGACAAAGTGTCTAGAACTGAGTGGAGCTGCTCCTGCAGCAAGGTGAAGGAGACCGCATCGGCTGGAACAATCGCTTCGGAGTCTTCAATCAAATCACCGAACTCTGAATCTCCTTCTTCACCGAGTGGGGTGTGAAGTGAGATTGGCTCGCGACCATACTTCTGAACCTCAACAACCTTCTCTGGTGTCATATCAAGTTCTTTTGCCAACTCTTCTGGGGTCGGTTCGCGACCTAAATCCTGCAACATCTGACGTTGTACACGTGCCAATTTGTTGATGACCTCAACCATGTGCACAGGAATACGGATGGTACGAGCCTGATCTGCCATCGCACGGGTAATTGCTTGGCGGATCCACCAGGTGGCATATGTCGAGAATTTGTAGCCCTTGGTGTAATCAAATTTCTCAACCGCTCGAATCAAACCTAGATTTCCCTCTTGAATTAGATCAAGGAAAAGCATGCCGCGTCCGGTATACCTCTTAGCAAGAGAAACCACTAATCGTAGGTTTGCCTCTAGAAGATGGTTTTTAGCAATTCGTCCATCGTGAGCAATCAATTCAAGTTCTCGACGGTTAGCTCGCTCCAACTTCTCCCCTGAATTAAGTTTTTCCTCGGCAAATAATCCAGCTTCGATTCGCATCGCTAGCTCTACTTCGAGCTCCGCGTTAAGAAGAGCAACGCGACCTATCTGCTTCAAATAATCCTTAACTGGATCTGCTGTTGCGCCTGCTGTTAAAACTGTTTGAGGTGGCGCGTCATCTTCTTCGGAATCTTTAAGAGTGAATTCGCCTTCTTCCTGTTTAGCTTCCTCGGTCAGGTTTACAACACGGACATCCGATTGAGCCTCACCGGTCTCTTCACCAGTTTCTGCGACAAGTTTTTCCAAATCTTCTAATTCAACTTCTTCGAGTTCGACCTCTTCGCCGTCAATCTTTACTACTTTTTTACTCTGCGGTTTTTCTATGGCTGGCTTGCTAGCAGTTTTCATCGCCTCTAATTCGGCTTTAGATGGAAAGAGTCTTGGCCCTTTAGGTTTATCTTCTTTACTCTTGCCGGCAGTTCGTGCTGCCTTCATTGCTTCTAATTCGGCTTTGGTTGGGAAAAGTCTTGGACCTGACTTCTTTTTATCTTTACTCTTCGCTTTTTTCGCGGCGCTCTTGGATGAAGCCTTCTGGCCTTTTTTGGGCGCACGAGATAGCGGCACAAATTGTCCTTTGCTTTTCTGCTAACGGATTGTTAGCACTCTGCCACTAGGTGGCTATGGCTATATTATAAATTGTCCACAGGCTAAATAGCACTTTTTAGGCCCGTTCTAGGGCTAATTCGAGGGCTTCACGCACGGCCTCTCCAACCTGATCAACTTCAATAAGGAATCCATCGTGGCCAAAAGGGGATGAAATCTGGCGCAGCGGCGCAGCTTTTGGGGTCAGATGAACAATTTCCTCCTGGAGGCGAGGTGGAAATAGGCGATCGGTATCGATCGAGACTACAACCACGGATGCCTCAACCTTTGCTAAGGCCGCCTCAACCCCACCTCGATCTCTACCCACATCATGGGTCATCATTACCGTTTCAAGTGAGATGTAGGTGTTGGCATCAAATCTTTTGGCGAGTTTATTTGCCTGATGATCCAGATACGAAGTGACTGCGAATCGACCAGAACCATCGCCCTGCAGATCTCTCCCAAATCTCGTATCCATCTCATATTCAGTTCTGTAAGAGAGATGGGCAATTTTTCTGGCAATCCCCATTCCCTCAATCGGCCCTCGATTTGAATCGTAATAATCCCCGCCAAGAAAGTTTGGGTCGGCCTTTATTGCATGTATTTCTGTGCTCCAAACTCCAATTTGATCACCAGTGGCTACTGCAGATGAGCCGATGGTGCAAATGCTTAAAACACGGTCTGGATGAGCGACCGCCCACTCTAAAGATCGCATTCCGCCAAGCGATGGACCAACAGCGAGCAAATATCTTTCAATTCCAAGTTTATTTGAGAGTTCAATTTCAGCTTTTACTAAGTCTCGAACTGTTAGGAATGGAAATCTTGAGCCCCAACGCTTTCCATCAGGTGCAATTGATGAAGGCCCCGTGCTGCCTTGACAACCTCCAATAACATTTGGACAGATAATGAAAAATTTATCTGTATCGAAAGGTAGACCCGGGCCAACCATCTGGGGCCACCAAGCCGGAACATCAGACCAACCAGTTAAGGCATGGTTGATTAAAATTGCATTTGAACGATCCGAATTCAATTCTCCCCAAGTTTGATAAGCAATCTTGACTTGCGGAAGTACATCGCCGGATTCGAGTTCAAGATCCCCTAAATCCAGGAACAACCGTTCGCCTGGTGGATGGTGCTCCAACCAGGCTCCGGTTACTTCATGATTCAAAGAACTCACTTGGCGGCCGAAAAGGCTCTCTCCAAATCTGCCTTGATATCTGCGATGTTTTCAATTCCGAGGCTCAATCGAACTAACCCAGGCGTGACTCCTGCTGTTGCTTGTTCCTCTGGAGTGAGCTGTGAATGAGTAGTTGAGGCAGGATGAATCGCAAGCGAGCGAACATCTCCGATATTTGCAACATGCGAAAAGATATTTAGCGCTTCAATAAATTTCTTTCCGGCTTCTAAGCCACCCTTTATTTCAAATGAGAGAACTGCACCGCTTCCCTTTGGTGAGTATTTTTTTGCAAGAGCGTTCCATGGAGAGGATGGCAGCGATGCGTAATTTACTTTCTCAACTTGGGGATGTTTCTCCAGCCATTCTGCTACCGCTTTAGCATTCGCAACATGTCGTTCAATTCGAATACTTAGCGTCTCCAAACCCTGAGCCAGGAGCCAGGCATTAAAGGGAGCCACCGCCGCGCCAATATCGCGTAACAGAGTCAATCTAATTTTGAAGATATAAGAGAGGTTTGCGCCAAATGCAGATCCCACTCCTAAAGCTTGAGCGTAGACCAAGCCGTGATAACTCGGATCTGGCTGATTGAAATTCTTGAAACGGTCCGGATATTTGGCAAAGTCGAAACGTCCCGCATCGACAATTGCGCCGACTACAGCGTTTCCATGGCCCGACAAGAACTTTGTTGCCGAATGCACAACTACATCAGCCCCGAAATCAATTGGTCGAATCAAAAATGGCGTAGCTACTGTGTTGTCAACGATAAGTGGTACGCCAAAATCGTGGGCAATTTTTGCGACTGTTTCGATATCAAGAACGTCATTCTTTGGGTTTGCAATAGTCTCGCCAAAGAAAGCTTTGGTGTTCGGCTTTATAGCCTTTTTCCAGCTCTCCGGATCATCTGGATTCTCAACGAATGTGACTTCGATTCCAAATTTAGGCAGGGTGTAATGGAACAGGTTATAAGTGCCTCCGTAGAGCGAAGGTGAAGAGACGATATGGTCTCCGGCTTCTGCCACATTCAAGATTGCAAAAGTTGTCGCAGCAGACCCCGATGAAACCAATAGTGAGGCAACTCCGCCTTCAAGAGATGCAATTCTTTGTTCAATCGCATCTTGAGTCGGATTCATGATGCGGGTATAGATATTTCCAAGCTCAGCAAGACCAAATAAATCAGCTGCATGTTTGGTGTCACGGAATTGGTAAGCAGTTGTCTGATAGATCGGCAGCGCTCTCGCTCCAGTTGTTGGATCTGGAACTTGCCCTGCATGTATTTGACGAGTTTCGAATTCGGCATTGCTTACAGAAAATGTAGACAT
>JBEDAQ010000009.1:0-6725 GCA_041177685.1 Actinomycetota bacterium
TTGTATGGCGTAACCATGCGTGGCGATGGAGTCTCCGAAGTGATCTCTCAACGTTTGCGTGAGAATGAAACTGAATCCGTCTAACAATGGGATTGTTTGGCTCGTTTCTCTCTAAATTCTCTCGCAATCGTGCCTCGATAGAGGACATCGAGGAGTTTCGCAAAATACTTATTGAATCAGATCTCGGCGCAACAGCTGCGGATGAGATTGTAGATTTGGTAAAAAAAGAAAAGTCAGAAAATCTAGAGGCGGCAATTGCAGAGCGAATTAAATCCTTTTTATCCTCTGAATCCCGAGAGCTTAAATTACAAGCGGGGGGCTTAACCACGGTTCTAGTAGTTGGAGTAAATGGAACCGGCAAAACCACCAGCACTGCGAAGTTGGCAAATCTTTTGAAAGCTTCTGGAAATAGAGTTCTATTGGTTGCAGCAGATACTTTTCGCGCGGCCGCCGTAGATCAATTGATGACCTGGGGGCAACGTATTGGGGTAGATGTTGTTAGAGGAGCAGAAAATTCAGACCCTGCCGCAGTTTGTTTTGATGGTGCTACCAAGGCTAAAAATGAAGGTTACGATGTTTTGCTTATTGATACTGCGGGCAGATTACATACCAAGAGCAATTTGATGGATGAATTAGGAAAGGTGCGGCGGGTAATAGAAAAAGTTACGCCAGTAAATGAGGTGCTATTTGTTTTAGATGGAACTACTGGACAAAATGGCATTGCACAGGCTCGAGTCTTTTCAGAAAGTGTTTCCCTGACCGGAATGATTGTTACCAAGATTGATGGTTCAACTAAGGGTGGAATCGCTTTGGCAACAGAACGGGAGTTGGCTCTGCCGCTCAAATATGTCGGGGTTGGAGAAGGAGTAGGGGATTTGAAGGCTTTTGACCCCGATTCCTACATCACAGAGCTCCTGAGCTGATTTTTTTTACACTCCTGTAACAAGCCCCGCATAACTGTCACTAAATTGAAACCTACATGAGGCCTGGACCGTAATACGGCAAGGGCACCCTCCTCCCATTCTCAACGGAGAGAACTACCGACTAATAGGTATTGGGAGATTGCAATGGATCAAGTTGTAGTTAACGCTGGCGATACCGCCTGGGTTTTGGCTAGCTCCGCTCTTGTCCTGTTGATGACACCGGGCTTGGCATTTTTCTACGGTGGAATGGTCAGAGCGAAGAGTGCCCTAAATATGATGATGATGTCGATGGTAACCATCGGGGTTGTTAGCGTTTTGTGGGTCATTTACGGATTCAAATTAGCTTTTGGATATGAAGCAAATTCACAGTGGTATGGCTCATTCTCGCTTTCGGGTTTGGGTGATGTTGTAAATGAGTTGACCAATAACGGTGGTGTTTATCCAATTCCATTGTTGGTATTTGCCGCTTTTCAATTGATGTTTGCGGTTATCACTCCAGCTCTAATCTCTGGAGCTATCGCAGATCGAACTAAATTTGTTTCTTGGATTGTCTTTGTAGCGATCTGGGTAAGTATTGTTTACTTCCCGGTAGCGCACTGGGTCTTCGCCTTTGGTAACAAAGAGGGCGATACCGTTACTGGAGCGGGATTCCTAGCATCTCGAGGCGTACAGGATTTTGCTGGCGGAACTGCGGTACATATAAATGCAGGTGCAGCAGCGCTGGCATTGGCTATTGTCCTAGGGCGTCGTATCGGTTGGCAGAAGAGTCCTATGCGTCCACACTCACTGCCACTCGTGTTATTAGGAGCTGGATTACTTTGGTTTGGCTGGTTTGGTTTCAATGCCGGTTCAGCACTTGGTGCAAATAACATCGCTGGATTGGCTTTTATAAATACCCAAGTTGCAACCGCTGGCGCTTTGTTGGGCTGGATACTTACGGAAAAGATGCGTGATGGACATCCAACAACATTAGGTGCTGCATCAGGTGCGGTTGCCGGATTAGTTGCGATTACACCAGCTTGTGCATTTGTCGCGCCTTGGGCCGCAGTTGTAATTGGGTTTATCGCCGGCGTGCTTTGCGCTCTCGCGGTTGGCTTGAAGTACAAACTGGGATATGACGATGCTCTAGATGTTGTCGGTGTCCACCTAGTTGGCGGAATTGTCGGCAGCCTAGCTATCGGCTTCTTTGGTTCAAGTGCTGTTAACTCACTTGGTTTAGATGGCATCTTCTATGGTGGCGGAACCGCACTGCTTGCAAAGCAAGCGCTGGGTGTGGTGTTGGTATTCGCTTACTCCTTTGTCGCTACTTTGATTATCGGATACCTAATTGAGAAGACCATTGGATTCCGAGTACAAAGTGAGAAGGAGTTAATTGGCGTGGATCAAACTGAACATGCTGAGAGCGCCTACGAACTGGGTGGAATTCTTAAGGGAGGTCGTTAATCATGAAACTGATTACTGCGATTATTAAGCCAGGAAAGTTTGATGAGGTTAAAACCGCTCTACGTAAAGCCGGAGTAAAAGGCATGACCGTTTCTGAAGTTTCTGGGGTCGGACGCCAAGGAGGTCATGTTGAGGTTTATCGCGGAGCGGAGTACCCAATAGATCTCATTCAGAAAGTGCGCCTTGAAATCCTTGCAGAGGATAAAGAGGTGGATGCGCTAATTGATGTGATCGTAAAGACCGCTTCAACCGGCTCTATTGGTGATGGAAAAGTTTGGACCACAACAGTTGAAAATGTAGTTCGGGTTCGAACCGGTGAAAAAGGTGAGACCGCTATATAGTCTCAAGTAGTCAACTGAAAAATAGGCGCAGAGCCAAGGTTCTGTGCCTATTTTTCTTAGCAAGCCAGCTTTAGTAGGCTTTCGACCATGTTTGAATCGCTCAGCAACAAATTCTCCGAAGTTTTTGGGGCTTTGCGTAACAAAGGTCGCATTACCGAATCAGATATCGATGATGCAGCTGGGGAGCTCCGCACCGCATTGTTAGAGGCGGATGTAGCACTTTCCGTAGTCGAAACCTTTGTTCAGCGGGTAAAGGAAAAATCACTCACCGCTCTTCCAGATTTAAGAAAATCAACAAACCAATCCCAAGAGATCTACTCAATAATCAACGCCGAGTTAATTGAGATTCTGGGTGGAGCGGCTCGCCGGATTCGGTTCGCAAAGAATCCACCGACCGTGATTATGTTGGCTGGTCTACAGGGTTCGGGAAAGACCACGCTTGCAGGTAAATTGGCAAGTTTCTTGAAGGAAGATGGAAATACACCCTTACTTGTTGCAGCTGATTTGCAGAGACCAAATGCGGTTACCCAACTCTCGGTTCTAGCCGAATCTCTAAAGCTTCCAGTTTTTGCACCGGAGCCTGGAAATGGTGTGGGAGATCCGGTAAAGGTTTCAAGGGATGCAATTACCTTTGCCAAGGAAAAACTTTACAACGTAGTTATCATCGATACCGCTGGACGACTTGGCGTTGATGAAGAGTTGATGAAACAAGCCAGAGATATTAAGGCTGCGGTTAATCCAAATGAGACTTTATTTGTTGTAGATGCAATGATTGGTCAAGATGCGGTACGTACTGCTCAGGCATTTGAATCAGGTGTTGGTTTTGACGCCGTTGTTCTTACCAAGCTAGATGGCGATGCAAAGGGTGGTGCCGCGTTATCTATCGCAGAGATGTCTGGCAAGCCAATCCTCTTTGTATCCAACGGTGAAAAGCTCTCTGACTTTGATTACTTCTACCCAGATCGCATGGCCTCAAGAATTTTGGGTATGGGCGATATCCAAACCTTGGCCGAGCAAGCTAAGAAAGCTATTGATGGTGAAAGCGCGAAGAGGCTTGAGGAGAAGTTTGTATCTGGAGAGGAGTTCACTCTCGAAGATTTTCTAGAACAGCTGCAGGCTATGAAGAAAATGGGCTCGATGACCAAGTTATTGGGAATGTTGCCAGGGGCAAACAATGCTGCGATGAAAAAACAGATCGACTCACTTGATGACAAAGAGCTGGTGCGGACTCAAGCAATTGTGCAATCCATGACTCCGCAAGAGCGACAAAATCCGAAATTGCTCAATGGTTCAAGACGGGCACGAATCGCAAAGGGAAGTGGCAGAACAGTTACTGAAGTTAACTCCTTGGTCGATCGTTTTGCCGCTGCTCAAAAGATGATGAAACAGATGCGCTCTGGTGGTGGTATGCCAAAGGGGATGTCTCTACCTCCAGGCATGGCTTTACCTGCCGGAGCCCCAGCAGGAGTTGGTGGCGGAAAACCCCAACCACCTAAGAAGAAATCCCGTTCTGGAAACCCAGCAAAGCGAGCTGCTCAAGAGGGGCGTTGAGGCCGAATTGGGCATATCTCTTGGGTCATGGCAATATTGGCCTCCTGTTCAAGAGCCCTCTACCTCTTGACCGGCAACCATTAACCAGAATTGATGGAAATTCACCTGGCATCCCACTCGGGTTTGAATTCATCATTCGAACGATTATGCAAGGAGAAAGCCTTCGTGGCCGTAAAGATTAGATTGGTACGTCTCGGAAAGATCCGTACCCCGCACTACCGCATTGTTGTTGCTGATTCCCGTAAAGCCCGCAATGGTTTGAAAATTGAAGAGATTGGTCGTTACTCGCCAGCCTCTGAGCCATCTTTGATTCAAGTTAACTCAGAGCGTGCACAACACTGGTTGAAAAATGGTGCACAGCCAACTGAGGCTGTAGAGGCGATTTTGAAGGTAACCGGTGATTGGCAGAAGTTCAAAGGTATTGCAGGAGCAGAGGGAACATTGAAGACCCTTCCAGCTCGTGCCGATAAGCGTGCCGCTTATGAAGCAGCTGTAAAAGCAGCGATGAATGAGCCAAAAGATGGTGCAACCACCATGAAGAAGCGTGCTGCAGAAAAATTAGCCGCTAAGTCAGTTCCAGCAGAAGAAAGTGCGGTTGCAGAGTCTGGACCAGCTGAAGCTGTTGCATCTGAAGCCGTTGTATCTGAAGAAGTTGTCGCTGAAACTCCAGTTGAAGCTGCACCACCAGCAGAGGCTGAAGCACCAGCAGAAACACCTGCAGAGTAATCAACTGTGATGATCGACGAAGCTTTAGAGCATCTCGTTAAGGGAATCGTTGATAACCCTGAAGAGGTAGTCATCTCTGAAAAAGAGGGAAGACGTGGCACCACTCTTGAGGTACGAGTTCATCCAGAGGATATCGGCAAAGTAATTGGCCGAAATGGTCGCACCGCTAAAGCATTGCGCACCGTTGTCTCAGCTCTGGCCGGACGCAGTGTTCGGGTTGATTTAATTGAGGCGGATGAAGCGCGTTAAAAGCGCTTTTTTCTTTTGTTACTAGTAGTAGGACGCATCGGCCGCGCACATGGAGTGCGCGGCGAAGCTACGATTGAAATCCGAACTGATAATCCTGAGGCGCGTTTCTTTGTCGGTGCAAAGTTACAGACCGATCCAAAGGAAAAGGGCCCTTTAGTAATTAGAGATGTAAAGGTTCACAGTGGAACCCTTTTATTGGCTTTTGAAGGCGTAGCAGATCGCACCGCGGTAGAAAAATTGCGCAATGTCTTGTTGATGGCGGATGTTAATCCAAAAGAGTCAAATGTTTCCGAAGATGATTTTCATATTTCTCAAATAGTTGATTGCACAGTGATTGATGAATCTGGAAGAGAGTGGGGCAAGGTGGTTGATGTTCTTCAGCTACCAGCACAGGACACCCTTGTTGTGTCTCATGAAGGCAAAGAGGTCTTGGTGCCCTTTGTTAAAGCCTATGTTCCAGAGGTAGATATTGAGGCCAAGCGATTGACCATAATTAATTTTGCAGGTCTGCTATGAAGATTACAGCTATCTCGATATTCCCAGAGTATTTTGCGCCCTTAGAGCTCTCACTTATTGGTAAAGCTAGAGAGCAAAAGATTGTTGATTTCAACGCTATCAATCTACGGGATTACACCTACGACAACCATCACACAGTAGATGACACCCCTTACGGTGGTGGTGCTGGAATGGTAATGAAACCAGAGCCATGGGGTGAGGCGATCGATGAAGTAATTAATCAATCTGATGAGTTAATTGATTTAGTGATTCTTACACCTGCTGGAAAACAATTTAATCAAAGAGTAGCCGAAGAGTTCTCTAACTCAGCACATCTACTTTTTGCCTGTGGCCGTTATGAGGGAATTGATGCTCGAGTTACTGATTTTTATCGCAGCGCAAAAAACGTGAGGGTGCATGAGATTTCAATTGGGGATTATGTTTTAAATGGAGGAGAGGTTGCTGCGATGGTAATTATCGAAGCGGTAACGCGATTGATTCCTGGAGTTATTGGTAATCCCGAATCACTTGCAGAAGAGTCACACAATGAGCTGGGAAGCGTTGAATATCCAAATTACACAAAGCCAGCTATTTGGCGGGGGCATTCAGTGCCAGAGATATTGCTATCTGGTAACCATGGTGAGATCGCGAAGTGGCGTAAAGCTCAAGGAAAGTTGCGTTCAAAAGGCGAACCCTGCGAATAACTGAGATTTTTCATAAAGTTTTGGGTTTCATGCGGGAATAATCGCGACACGCCGAGTGTTGGCCAGGACACGAGCGTGGGTTTTGGGCATTATCCGCCCGTGCACATCTAGCGGTCATACCAATGACAGCTAGTCGAACTTTGGAATGGTGGTGAGAGATCAATGGCAACGGATTACGACACGCCCCGAAAAACCGATGAAGAGTTACATGAGGAGTCGCTGGAAGAGCTAAAAGCTCGACGAGCAGAGGCGCAATCAGGACAGGTTGATCTCGATGAAGAAGAGGCAGAGAA
>JBEDAQ010000010.1:0-8292 GCA_041177685.1 Actinomycetota bacterium
GATCGATATACAGAGGCAAAAGCTGGGCGTAATTGGTTAATCTCAAAAAAGGTTCCGCGGTCAAATGTTATTGAGGTTCCTTATGGAAGAGATTCACTTCGTAGTATTGAAGGATTTGCCAAAGTTATTAAGGAGACGAAGCTAAAGAAAAAAGTTAAAGACATAATTATTGTTACTGATCCATATCACTGCTTGAGATCGATGACTATGGCAAATGATCAAGGCTTTGTTGCCACCTGCTCTCCAGCAAAGGCAGGGATTGCCAGCCTGGAAGAGGTTGGTTTTAAGTATTTATTAAGAGAAACTGGGGCTTATTTAGCCTATGTAACGCTGGGTCGGCGCGGTATTCACATTAGCGACCACATAGCCTAAGAAGTAGCCTAAGAACACTATGGTGCTAAAACCCGCCCACGAAAATCAGGTCTACTCTGATTTTGATCGGGAACGATTTCTTGATGAACCAGCAAAGAGAAAAGGCCGAACCGAGTTTGCGAGAGATCGGGCACGAATCATTCACTCCTTTGCCTTGCGACGTTTGGCAGCCAAAACTCAGGTGGCGGTTCCTTGGGCGAGTGATTTTCCTAGAACGCGGTTGTCACACTCTTTGGAATGTGCCCAAGTTGGACGTGAATTAGGAGCAGCACTTGGCGCAGATCCAGATTTGATGGAGAGCGCATGTTTGGCTCATGATTTAGGCCATCCACCTTTTGGACATAATGGCGAGCAAGCTTTAGCCAAAATCGCAGAAGGCGTTGGTGGATTCGAAGGGAATGCTCAGAGCTTTAGATTGTTAACCAGAATTGAAGCAAAGACGGTTGATGGCGATGGTATCTCTGTCGGATTAAATCTAACTCGCGCGACCTTGGATGCTGCGACCAAGTATCCATGGAGTTCGCTGAGTAACCCCAAGAAGTTTGGTGTCTATGAAGATGATCAAGAGATTTTTGATTGGGTAAGAAAAGATGCACCAGAAGGTAAAACCTGTATCGAAGCTCAGATTATGGATTGGTCTGATGATGTGGCCTACTCAGTTCATGACCTCGAAGATGCATTAGTAACCGGCCAGATTGATATTAATGATTTGGAGAGTGATCTACCCTCGCTTTATCAGACCGCAGTAAATGATTACATGTCTGATTTAACCAAAGATGAAGCGCAGCAGGCTCTAGATTCACTTAGAAATCTCTCCTGCTGGCCAAAAGAGTTTGATCGGAGCCATCGACACCTTGCGCAATTAAAAGATTTAACCAGCCAGTTAATAGGCCGCTTTGCTCTCGCCGCAGAGCGTGAAACTCGAGCCCACTATGGAGATGGTGATTTGGTGCGATATTCGGCGAATTTATTGGTGCCCAGAGCTCAACGAGCAGAGGTAGCTCTACTGAAATCGATGGCAGGTTTTTACATAATTCGCGCAGAGAAATCTCAAGAGCGTTATGCCAAACAACAACAGGTGATTGTCGAATTGGTTTCGGCGGTAAGGGAAAAGGCCCCACAGAGCCTAGAGAGCTTCTTTTTACAAGAGTGGCAACGAGCCGGTTCAGAGCGGGAGAAGTTGCGGGTTGTTATTGATCAGGTCGCATCGTTAACTGATGTCGGAGCCTACGCGCTCCATGAGAAATTGATTGGGGCTTAGGATAACCACCATGTCCGGACGAATAAGAGATGCTGATGTCACTTATGTTCGCGATCATTCACCAATCGACGAAGTTGTGGGTGAGTATGTTCAACTAAAGGGCGCCGGCGGTGGCCAAAAGAAGGGACTCTGTCCTTTTCACGATGAAAAGACACCGTCCTTTCATGTCACACCAAGCCGCGGCTATTTCCACTGTTTTGGCTGTCAGACAGGTGGCGATGTAATTGCCTTTGTTATGAAGATTGATCATCTAACTTTTACGGAAACCATCGAAAGATTAGCTGAACGGATTGGCTATCAGCTCACTTACGAGCAGAGTTCAGGTGGAACAAAGGCTCCGGCAGGACAAAGATCAAGATTAATCGCAGCTCATGTTGAAGCTGTTTCTTTCTATAAGGATCAGCTACAACTTCCCGAAGCAGCACATGCCAGAGATTTACTAATTAAACGAGGCTTTGATCGCCTCGCCTGCGAATCATTTGAGGTTGGCTATTCACCCGACGAGTGGGACTCTCTTACTAAATACTTGCGAGCTAAGGGATTTACCGTTGAAGAGTTAACTCTGGCTGGACTTTCCAAAGAGGGTCAGAAGGGACCGATAGATCGCTTTAGAAATCGCTTGATGTGGCCGATTCGGGATATCTCCGGTGATGTAGTTGGTTTCGGGGCGCGCAAGTTAGCCAGCGATGAGGAGGATCAAGGCCCAAAGTATTTAAACACTCCGGAAACCCCGATTTATAAGAAAAGTCAGGTGCTTTACGGCTTAGATCGAGCCAAAAAAGAGATTGCCAAGCGGCGCCAAGCGGTAATAGTTGAAGGCTATACCGATGTAATGGCGGCACATCTGGCCGGCATTACAACCGCAGTTGCTACCTGCGGTACCGCATTTGGTGACGAACACATAAGAATTCTCCGACGATTGTTAATGGATGATGATGCTTTTAGGGGCGAGGTCATATTTACCTTTGATGGCGATGCCGCTGGACAAAAAGCAGCGTTGCGCGCCTTTGGTGATGATCAGAAGTTTGTTACTCAAACCTTTGTTGCGGTCGAACCGAGTGGAATGGATCCTTGCGAATTGCGACAACATCATGGAGATTCGGCGGTACGGGATTTAATTGCGCGTCGAGTTCCCTTGTTTGAGTTTGCCATTAAGAGTGCGATTAAGCAGTTTGATCTCACTAACGCTGATGGCAGAGTCTCGGCGCTAAATGTTGCAGCTCCATTGATTGGAAAAATCAGAGATGCCTCTTTGCGGCCAGAGTATGCCCGAAGCTTGGCGGGTTGGCTGGGTATGGAGGTCGAAGTAGTTTTGGCTGCGGTTAAGAAAAATGCCGGCACTTCTACAAAGAGTTCTGCCGAGAGTGTTGCAACCAGCAATTGGCGACCAGATCCAAACGAACCGCGGTTAATGTTGGAGCGAGAGGTTTTGAAGGTTCGCTTGCAAATGCCCGCTTTAATGAGAAGTTGGCGGGAGTTAGAATCAAATGCATTTTCACATCCTGCTTATATTAAGTTGCGGGAGTTCATCGACACTCAAAGTGATTTTGCACCGGTTGATTTGTCGGCAACCGATTCCGAGGATTTGAAATCATTTATCACTGAGTTGACGGTGGAGCCGATTAGGACCGATGGTGAGATCTCAGATCGCTATGTCACCAGTATCTGCGCCCGGTTGAATGAGGTAGCTCTAAGTCGCTCAATAGCGGAGGTTAAATCCACTTTGCAGCGGCTTAACCCGGTAGAAAATGAGGCGGAGTACAACCGGATTTTTACCGATTTAGTGTCCATGGAGAGTAAGCGCAGAAATCTCAAGGAGATGGCCCTGGGTGAGGGTCTGGCTTAATTTCTCGCTTTCAGAAACCTTGGTCTAGAGTTGCGCGCTGTAAGCCGATCCCTGATAGCTCAATCGGCAGAGCAGCCGGCTGTTAACCGGCAGGTTCTTGGTTCGAGTCCAAGTCAGGGAGCTTTTCATTTAGACTCACTCCCATGGCAATGGTCCGAATTCGCGTAGCACTCCCTGATCGTCCCGGTTCACTTGGAGCGGTCGCTTCAGCAATTGGTTTTGCCGGCGGAGATATCCGCGGTTTGGTGGTTCTCTCCTCTGAAGGTGGCCGGGGTATAGATGACATCACCGTGGCGTTTCCTGGAAATGATCCGCAGGACTTAGTAAATGTATTAAGTGCAATCGGCGGAGTCGAAGTAATTTCTGTAACTCCAGTTAGCTAATTACCTTAGCTCCATCGCTGGGTAAAGAATCAAAAAATCTCGGGGCCTGATATCCCGCATCTGCAAAAGCTTTCTCAATTGCCAGTGATATTTTTCCGGCATCCTCATCTTTAATTAACGCAATTGCGCTGCCGCCAAATCCACCACCAACCATCCGGGCTCCAAGAGCCCCATTAGCGTTAGCGGTATCAACTACAAGATCTAACTCAGGACAGGAAACTGTGTAATCATCCCTCAGCGAAATATGGGATTGATTTAATAGTTGGCCAAACTCTACAAATTGCTTGGTTCGTAATCTTTCGACCGCGTCTAAAACCCGGGCAATCTCTGACACCGCATGTCTGGCCCGCTGAAACTCAATCGTGGTTAACCTATCTTTCTCACTCTCCAGATGTCTCATGTCAAGTTCCCGCATTGAAACAACACCAAGTTTGGCGGCTGCTGACTCGCAAGAAGCGCGTCGCTCTGCGTAACCACCATCAATTAATGCATGATGCGCTCTGGTATCTACGATCAACAAACGCAAACCCGCTCCCGCGAAATCGACTGGAATATGTTGTGTTGAAAGATCGCGACAATCAAGCAGTAGTGCATATCCACCCTTTGCCATCAAGGAAACAGATTGATCCATGATGCCGCAGGGAACACCGACATATTGATTCTCTGCACGTTGGGTTAACTGTGCTAACTCAGTTAAGGTCTTACCAAGTTCAAATAAGTGATTTATTGCGGTTGCAACGCTGCACTCAAGAGCTGCCGATGAGGAGAGCCCAGCTCCGAGCGGAACCCTGCCATCTACATATATATCTAGGCCACTTTCTATTTCTAACGCCCAAACCACACCAAGGATGTATCGCGACCAACCCTCGCCACCTTTTTGTTGCAGTTCAGAAATTGAGCTGTGAATCATCTCCTTGGGGTGCTGGGCGGAAACAATGCGAATTTGCCCAACATCTCTTTTTCTAATGGCGCATTTAGTCACAGCATCAATAGCAAAGGGGAGAACAAATCCTTGGCTGTAATCAATGTGTTCGCCAATCAGATTTACCCGCCCGGGGGCTTGAGCAACTACCTCTGGTTCAACGCCAAAACTTATTTCAAAGGCTTTTGCTATCTCCATAATTAGAGAGATACATCCCGCAGTTGTTGGGCGGATTGTTCTGGTTTGAGATCCATCATGAAGGCACCGAAGGCTGATTCAGAACCAGCTAAATACTTAAGTTTTCCAGGTGCCCTTCTAATACTTTGAATCTGCCAATGCAGGCGCAGTGCATCTCTACCCTCATGAACCGGAGCTTGATGCCATGAAGCGATATACGGCATGGTGACTCCAAATACGCCATCAAGTCTTTGCAGTACTTCCTTGGCAATTGGAGCAAATGAGTTGCATTGCTCCTCGTTTAATGCCACCAAATCCGTCACGCTGCTAAGTGGCGCAATATGAATTTCAAATGGATAACGAGATGCATAAGGCACATAAGCAATCCAGTGTTCATTTTTTACAATAACGCGAGATCCATCCGAGATCTCCCGCGCAATGATGTCATCAAGCAAAACCCGTCCAGTCTTTTTTAGATGTGCTTTTGCGACCTCTAGCATGCGAGCGGTCTTAGGAGGCAGGTACGAGTACGCATAAATCTGACCATGAGGATGATTTAAGGTAACGCCAACCTCTTCGCCACGGTTTTCAAATGGCGCGATATGTTGAATGTAAGGCAAAGTGGAGAGTTCGGCGGTGCGATCACGCCACGCCTCCAAAACGGTACGGATTTGATGATGTGATAAATCCTTAAATGAAGAGTCATAATCAGAGGTGTAACAAACCACTTCACATTTTCCAGCCGCAGGAATTGCCGGAGCGGAAAAATCTGGATTTTCAGGTGCTAAAAATTGGGATTCCGGCGGTCGAAGTGAAGGGGAGCGGTTATCAAATACAACAACCTCATAGTCACTTTCTGGAATCTCGGTTAAAAAGCCGGGACGACTTGGCGCCAGTGGATTTAATTCCTTTGGCGGCAGGAAGATTCGTCCTTGTCTATGTGCGGCAATAACAACCCATTCATTATTGAGTGGGTCTAGACGCATCTCACCAATTAGAGGTTGCTCCTCTACCGGTCTTTCATCAACGGCTTCTCGAACTTGGCCTTTAGTGTCGTAATAACGAATAGTGCGGCCATCCATCAGGGTGCGATCTGTGCGCGTGACCCCTGCGCCTAATTTCTTTGCCGCCATAGTGAGTATTACTCTACCTGCATGTCTGCTACGGCTCATCTCTCCAATGGTGGAGTCGATATCTTTCTCGAGGTAATCGATGGTGCTTTGGTGGTGAGGTATTGGGGCGCTAGCATTGAAGGCGGATTTGAAAATATACCTTTTGCTAGATCGATAGCTCATAGCGATTTTGATGCGGTGCAAAATCCGGGCGTGATGCGCGAGCATTCACGCGGGTGGTTGGGTTACCCAACCATCTCAGGTCATCGCAACGGCCAAAACTGGTCAACTAAGTTTTCAGTAACCGATTTAAAAAGCACTAACAATTCTTTTGTTGCAACTTTGCATGATGCAGATGCGCAATTAACTTTAGAAATCTCCGGTCAACTTGATAATTTCGGTGTTCTCAAATCCGCTATGAAACTTCTAAATCACGGCACTGATTACACATTGAATGAGCTTTTCTATTGGTTGCCGCTTAGCGATAAGGCTGTACAAACTCTGGATTTCGCCGGCCGTTGGTCCAATGAGAGAAACCCACAACGCAGAGATATCCAAATCGGAAGATGGGTTCGAGATTCGCATGAAGGACGAAGTGGCCACAACTACACAATCGGCGAAATTGCACTAGAGGCGGAGACTAACTTTGCAAGTGGTCAGGCCTGGGCGGTTTCTTTGGCTTGGAGCGGTGATGTTCAGTACTGCGTGGAAAAGAATTATGAAGGTGTACAAAGTATTGGCGCAGCCGAAGTTTTGTTGCCCGGTGAGGTAATTCTTAAAACAGGAGAGGAGTACAAAGCTCCAGAGTTTTTCGCCTGGTACTCCAATAAAGGTCTTGATGGGTTAGCAAATGCTTTGCACCAACATTTAAGGGCGCGCAGTATTCATCCCAGAAAACCACGTCCGTTAACACTGAATATGTGGGAAGCGGTTTACTTTGACCATAACGAAACCAAAATCCGCCAACTCGTTGATATCGCCGCAGAAATCGGGGTAGAGCGGGTAGTTCTTGATGATGGCTGGTTCGGCTCGCGTAGAAATGATCGCGCCGGACTTGGTGATTGGATTGTCAGCAAAGATGCATGGCCCAATGGCTTGGGTTCAATCACCAATTATGTTGTGGGCAAAGGGATGGAGTTTGGACTTTGGTTTGAAGGCGAGATGGTCAATCCAGATTCAGATCTGTATCGCGATCATCCCGATTGGATCTTGAATGTCGCTGGACGAGTTCCACCAACCTGGCGTCATGAGTTAGTTCTAGATCTATCCAAGCAAGAGGTCTTCAATCACATTCTCGAGCAAACCAGCAAGATTCTCTCTGAGTATCCAATCTCTTACATTAAATGGGATCACAATCGCACTTTGGTTGATGCCGGATCCTCTGGATATCCAGCAGTAAGAAAACAAACCACCAGTCTGTATCGAATGTTTGCGGAGTTAAAGAGAAGGCATCCAGATTTAGAAATCGAGTCTTGCGCCTCGGGCGGTGCCCGAATTGATCTAGGAATTATTGATTTGGTAGATCGTTTCTGGACTAGTGATAACAACGATGCACTTGAGAGACAGCGGATGCAACGTTGGACCATGCAATTCATTCCACCAGAGTTACTAGGAACCCACATTGGCTCCAACCCTGGACACCAAACTGGACGGGATCTATCTTTGGCTTTTAGAGCGGCAACGGCGCTTTTCGGACATGCTGGCCTCGAACGAGATTTAACCGCATTGAGTCCTGAGGAGTTAGCGGCACTAAAAAGTTGGATTGCACTTTATAAGAGAGAGCGAACTCTTATGCATACCGGCGAGATAATTCGCATGGATTATCCAGATTCTTCGCACTACTTGTTTGGCACGGTAAATAAAGATAAATCCGAAGCGTTTTTCTCCTACGTTCAACTTCAGCCAATTGTTGCTTCTCATGCTCCCAAATTGTTCTTCCGGGGTTTAAATGCAAAACAAAAGTATCAACTAAGTGTTATTGACGATGCCGGAGCGGCGCAGTTCATGGCGATATCTGCTCCAGATTGGCTGAATTCCGGAGCGGTAATGACGGGCACTGCATTGGAAGAAGTGGGCCTGCCAGCCCCAATTCTGCGCCCCGAAAACGCACTGTTGCTAAAGATAAAAGCGGTTTAGTTTTACTCTAACCAATCAAGAGTTCTAGAAATAGCTTTCTTCCAGAGTTGATATCCAGAGGTTGCCAGCTGGCTTCCTAGATC
>JBEDAQ010000011.1:0-4452 GCA_041177685.1 Actinomycetota bacterium
AACCATCTCCAGGCACAAAATCATTAACAGATTCAGCATATACAGATACCTTCTCTGCAAGAGAACGTAGCGGTATGTACTCGCCAAATGGCGCTAAATCTTGCTTGACATAACGTGAAGCGACGTTGCCATCTGGAGTGTAGAGAACGCTAGAGTTCTTGGGGCCCGAGTTCGATTTTTCAACCGTCCCAGTAAGCAAATAGGCAGAGTTCTCACGAATAAATCTAGAGAGCTTCTCTCGAGCCACTTTGTTGACCGCCGGATCTACATCCACCGAGTTTTCCGGCCATAAAATCAGATCAGTATCCTTGGTTAATTTGCTCGCATCTATATGTCGTTGTAACACTTCTAAAGCCCGACTATTGAAATCTAAACCTAATTTAGTGACTCCACCTTGCACGGCCGAGATATTGAAACCCTTATCACTGGCATAGCTGCTCGGCATTAGCTGACCAATCACAAACAACACAAAAATTCCAATAAAGTATCTACTCTTTTTAAGTATCAGTAAAGCGGAGATTAATAAGCTTACGAAGGATACCCCTGCAACTCCGACCCATGAATATAAATAATTAAAAGTATCAACTTGAGTAAATCCAATTCGCCCCCATCCAAATCCGCCAAACGGAAACTTCATGCGGAGCAGCTCAACGATCAAGAAAATTCCCGAAAAAGCAAAGGCTCCTGCGAGGTTTCGCCGAAATGGAATCACAGAAATGAATGCGAACAACAAGGCCTCCCCTGTCGAGAGGATCAGCCAAGGAGCGGCTCCTACATATGTAGAACTCCAATGCAGTAGCGGAAGAAAAAAAGCCAGACCGGCCAAAGAAGAGGTGAAGATTCGATCTAAGAGTGGCCTCTCAGACAACAGGTAGAACAGTAAGGCGCCGCCAATAATAGGGAGCAAGCCAATTTCAATTGGTGCAAAACCACCCCAGAGGAGAAGCCCTGCAAAGACTGCAAGTGGCAAACGAAAACCAAGCCTCATCATCAACGCCACTTCAAGGCATCAAACAGACGGTCAACGCTGGTTCCCAGCCCATAGTCTTCCTTCATCTCCGTTAGATACTTACCCTTCTCCGGCTTGGTGGGTATCTTCAAGTCGAAATCTGGTAAACGGATATCAGAAGCGCACCTGACTAAACGTTCAGCAATCTGAGCATATTCAATATTGGCTAAAATCTTCTTTCGCAAAGATTCAGATAACTTGGTATTGCCATCTTGTGCTGCGGAAATTACCTCATTCATATTCTTAAAGTTACGCGCAATCTCAGCCGCACCTTTCTCGCCAATACCGCGGATTCCAGGTAAGCCGTCCGAAGCATCACCTCGGATCATTGCGAACAAGTCATAACGATCGCCGGGGATGTTGTACTTCTGTGAAATCCATTCATGATTTACCAGATCGTGATTACTAATCCCCTTAGCTAAATAAGCAACATATACATCTTTTTTATCATCTACTAATTGGAAGAGATCACGATCGCCTGTAACAATACGTGTTGGTCCGGGTTCTCGTTTAGCCATAGTGGCAATGACATCATCGGCTTCATAATCATCAATTCCGATTAAGGGAATTCCGGCCGCTTCAAAAAAATCCAGAATTAGAGGGATTTGCGGGGTAAGTAGATCTGGCTCCTCTTCCTCACCATCCTCCTCATCAACGCGGTTCATTTTGTAATCGGGATAAAGCTCAACTCGCCAGGATGGCCTCCAATCTCCATCTAAACACAAAGCCATGCGATTTGGTTTGTACACATTTATCAATCGAGAGGTCATGTCTATAAACCCCTTAACCGCATTAATCGGCTCTCCTGATGGCGAAACAAGGGTGTCCGGCATCCCGTAATAGGCGCGGTACCAAAGTGAAGCGCTATCAATCAGTAAGAGGGTCATGCCACAACCGCCGAATAGGTTATTACTCCCCTATCTATACGTTTTAAAGCATCTTGAATTACAGATTGCATCTCGGGTTTAGCATTCCGAAGCTGACCAAGGAGATCGATAATCTGGCGAATTGCTCGGACGAAATCACCAACCACTATGTCGGTTTCTCTAAGAATCGACTGCAGTGAGTTTCCACTAGCCCAACGATACGCGCTCCAAGCTAAGTCGAAATTAGGCTCTCGAGTAGCTTGAACCCCACAACTTTCTTCAAGGGAAGCAATCTTTGACCAAAGCGAGATTACCTCAGGCATTACCCTTTCCAGTGTTCTAGGTAAGCGTGGTGTTCTACTCCGTTCACCCCGTCCTTCAAATATCAGAGCGGAAAGCAAACCCACCAACTCAGGAGCTGGTAGCTCTTTCAATACATCAGAATGTAGAAGCTCCGCCAAAAATAAATCACTTTCGGCATACACCTTGGTGAGGGTCAAGCCTTTGAAAGTCAGTCGACCATCAGAGATGTAATCCAACTCAGTCAAAACTTCGCACACCCGGTCAAAGGTCTTTGGGATGACATTTGTTCTGCTTTCCATACGTGATTTAAGGCCTTCCGACTCTTTGCGTAGGCGAAGTGATTTTTCCAAGATACGGGCATGCGCTTCTCTCTCGGGACAAGCATGACAGGGGTGTGCTTTCATCTCCCTTCTTACATCGGCGATTGATTCATCCAAACGTTGATGATTAATCTTGCGGTTTCCGTATCGTCTGCGCTGTGAATACTCATTCTCTAAACTCTTAATCTCTAATCTGTACCTCATATACTCTGAAAAATTGCCCAAATGGCAAACAACTTTTGCTTCAATTTCTGCGATAGAACTTTGATTTTTAGTAATTTGTTTTGCCAAACCTACTACCGCTTTATCAGCTTGAAACTGGGCAAAGCTAGACCCCAAAGATTCGCGGGCTTTGTCATGGCCAAACCTCGATATCAAATTAGCGCTCATGTTGTAGGTCGGATTGAAGGATGATCTCAAGGGATAGGTTCTAGTGCTGGCCAAGCCAGCTGCCATTCCGCTATCAATTTGCTCACTCCACATAACTAAGGCATTTCCTTCAATATCAATGCCACGACGCCCCGCACGCCCGGTCAATTGTGTGTACTCCCCCGGCGAGATAACCGCATGAGTTTCACCATTCCATTTGATCAACTTTTCTAACACCACTGATCGCGCCGGCATGTTTATGCCTAAAGCGAGGGTTTCAGTTGCGAATACAACTTTTAGTAAGCCTTTTTGGAACAACTCTTCTACAGTTTCTTTAAACATCGGTAAAAGGCCTGCATGATGCGATGCAATACCACGCTCTAACGCTGCCGCCCATTCATAGAAACCCAATACTCCAAAATCCTCCACCGGCAATTCATGGGTACGAAGGTTGATAACTTCTCGGATCTTTTCCTTTTCTTGGGTATTGGTTAATGACAACCCATCTCTTATGCAGGAAGCAACAGCGGCATCACAGCCGGTTCGTGAGAAGATGAAATAAATGGCGGGTAAAAATCCTCTGTGCTCGAGCTTTTCTACCACCTCTGGCCGAGTAAGAGACTTTATTGTTGAGTATTTACTTTCTTTCCAAGAACCACCCGGGATACGTTTTATCGAGTTACGCTCCAAGCGGGTCAGCTCTGGATTGACCTTACCTTCGTCAACAAAGAGATCAAGAATCCGGTTACCGATCAAAATATGTTGGTAGAGAGGAACCGGCCGAATCTCGCTGAGTACAACATCGGTTTCCCCTCTAACAGTTTTGAGCCACTCGCCGAACTCCTCTGCATTTGAAACGGTGGCTGAGAGAGAAACCACCTGTATTCGCTCTGGCAGATGAATCAGGATCTCCTCCCATACCGCCCCGCGGAACTTGTCAGCTAAATAATGAACTTCATCCATAACTACATAACCCAGATCCTCAACCGAGTTAACATCGGCATAAATCATGTTTCGTAGTACTTCTGTAGTCATAACTACGATCCGTGCACCGCTATTTATTGAAGAGTCACCGGTGAGAAGTCCGACCTCCGACTCGCCGTATACGGAAACTAGCTCTTGATACTTTTGATTGGAAAGCGCCTTAATGGGTGTTGTGTAGAAGCAACGATTGCCAAAGTGCTCTGAGAGATAGGTGGCGAACTCCCCAACAATAGTCTTTCCAGCTCCGGTAGGTGCAGCAACTAACACACTCTTGCCATCTTCTAAGCTATGGCAACCCGCAAGTTGGAAATCATCAAAAGAAAACTCATAACGTTGCATAAACTGATTAGTGAGTTGGTATTTGTTGCGAAGTTTTGCGGCACGGTATTTTTCAGCCGGAGTTAATGCGCCCATCTGCTCCATACCTTAAGTGCACCCTCGGCTATTTCCGCAGTCACAGGAAGTGGTCCTATTCTCTCTCCATCTGCATACGCAATAGCCTCAGATTTAATTTCAACTCGCTTACCACTAATAAATTTAACCGCCGGGTGAGATATGTGAGCACCACGATAAACCTTGGGGAAAACCTTTATAAACTCTA
>JBEDAQ010000012.1:0-11529 GCA_041177685.1 Actinomycetota bacterium
GTGAGAGGCGAAGCACCAGTGCCGCCATCATGACCCGAGATAAGGACAACATCGGCGTGAGCTTTGCTGACTCCAGCTGCAACTGTGCCGACCCCTACTTCGGCAACGAGTTTTACATGTACTCGCGCATCTTTGTTCGAGTTTTTTAAATCATGTATTAACTGAGCAAGATCCTCAATTGAGTAAATGTCATGATGTGGCGGAGGTGAAATCAACCCAACGCCAGGGGTTGAGTGGCGCACCTTTGCAACCCATGGATAGACCTTGTTGCCAGGCAGCTGCCCACCTTCACCTGGTTTTGCTCCTTGTGCCATTTTGATTTGAATATCATCAGCATTGACTAAGTACTCACTTGTTACACCAAATCTGCCAGAGGCCACCTGTTTGATAGCTGAACGTTTTGAATCTCCATTTGGTTCGGGCTTAAACCGCGCTGGATCCTCTCCACCTTCTCCAGTATTGGATTTAGCACCTAGGCGATTCATAGCAATAGCTAATGTTTCATGAGCCTCTTGAGAGATTGAGCCATATGACATCGCTCCAGTTGAAAAGCGTTTTACAATCTCTGAAACCGGCTCAACTTCATCAATTGGTACCGGAGTTCTGATGCCCTCTTTAAATGAGAAAAGTCCACGCAAAGTCATCAAAGATTTTGCTTGATTATCGATCTTTGTGGTGTATCTCTTGAAAATGTCATAACGCTTTGACCGAGTTGAATGCTGCAATGTGAATACGGTTTCTGGATCAAATAGATGCGGTTCACCATCACGACGCCACTGATATTCACCGCCGATTTGTAGACGCTTAGAACCTGGAACCTCTCCCCCAGGTGGATAAGCGATGTGATGTCGCGCAATGGTTTCTTCAGCAATTACAGATAGATCTACTCCGCCCAAACGCGATGTTGTTCCGGCAAAGTACTCATCAATTACTGACTGCGACAATCCAATCGCTTCAAACACCTGCGCACCGGTATATGAGGCGATGGTAGAAATTCCCATCTTTGACATTACCTTCAATACACCTTTACCTAAAGACTTAATTAAATTCTTAACCGCTTTTTCTGGAGTGATTCCAGTAATGATTCCCTGTAGCACCAAATCCTCAGCGGTTTCCATCGCAAGATATGGATTAACAGCGGCGGCGCCATAACCAATCAAAAGTGCAACATGGTGCACCTCTCGCACCTCGCCGGTTTCAACAATTAGCCCTACCTTTGTGCGGGTCTTTTCCCGGATTAGATGATGATGCACCGCTGAGGTTAGAAGTAGAGATGGAATCGGTGCGTTATCAGCGTCTCCATCGCGATCGGACAAGACAATTACGCGAGCGCCATCTTCAATCGCGCGAGAAACCTCTGCCCTAATCTCTTCGATGCGATCTTTTAAACCTTCTCCGCCATCGGCAATCGGAAACAAACCTTTAACCACATATGCCGAAAGACCGGGGTGGTTATTTTCAGCATTGACGTGGATAATCTTGGCTAGTTCATCATTATCAATTACCGGGAAAGCTAAAGAAATTTGACGACAGGAGGCGGGTCCCGGATCTAAGAGATTATGTTCTGGACCAATAGAGCCACCGAGTGAGGTAACAAGCTCTTCACGAATCGCATCTAGTGGCGGATTGGTTACCTGCGCAAATAACTGAGAGAAGTAATCAAATAACAACCTTGGTTTTTCTGACAAAGCTGCGATAGGGGTATCAGTTCCCATAGAGCCAATGGGTTCTGCTCCACTTTTAGCCATTGGAGTGATGATTACTCGAAGTTCTTCCTCTGTGTAACCAAAAGCTCTTTGACGTCGCAATACCGAAGAGTGGGGATAAATTATGTGTTCTCTGGCAGGCAAATCAGAGAGTCGAATGATTCCGGCATGTAGCCACTCTCCGTATGGAGCGCTAGCTGCCAAAGTGCTTTTAATCTCTTCATCCTCAATGATTCTTCCTGCGTCAATATCAACCAAGAACATGCGCCCTGGCTGTAAGCGACCTTTTCTAACCACCTTTTCTTGCGGAACATCTAATACGCCTACTTCGCTTGCCAAAATCACTAAGCCTTCATCTGTGACCCAAAAACGTGACGGGCGAAGACCATTGCGATCTAGAACTGCACCGATTTGCTTTCCATCTGTGAAGGTAACGCAAGCTGGACCATCCCAAGGCTCCATCAAAGAAGCATGAAAACGATAAAAATCTTTTAACTCGTTAGGCATCGTGTCATGGTTTTCCCAAGCCTCAGGAATCATCATTAACACAGCATGTGGCAACGTTCTACCGCCCAAATAAAGCAACTCCAATACCTCATCAAATGAAGCTGAATCGCTGCCGGAAGGATCCACTATCGGAAAGAGGCGTTTGATATCCCCTGGAATCAAATCGCTTTCCAATAACGCCTCACGTGCCGCCATCCAGTTACGGTTACCTCTAACGGTATTTATTTCTCCGTTGTGCGCTATAAAGCGATAAGGATGAGCTAAAGGCCAAGAAGGAAAGGTATTTGTTGAGAAGCGAGAGTGCACCAAAGCTAATGGGGATTTAAAGAGCGGGTTTGATAAATCCGGAAAGAACTCTTCTAGCTGACCAGTTGTGAGCATTCCTTTGTAAACAATAGTTCGCGAAGAAAGAGAAGCAAAATAAACGGAGAGTTCATGTTCTACTCTCTTGCGAAAGCAAAAGGCTCTACGATCTAGATCTAAATCCGATACTCCATCTGCTGTTGAAACAAATATCTGCTCAAATTTAGGCATTACTGAAAGCGCGGTTGCCCCTAGCGAGCTGGAGTTAATCGGAAGCTCTCTCCAACCCAATATTTCTAGATTTTCCTCTTTTGCAATCTCCGCAATTCGAGCCTTGCCAGCAAAATCATGTGGTAGAAAAACAACACCAGCTGCATATTTACTTAAAGCAGGGAGTTCGAAATTCAAAACTGATCTGAAAAACTCATCTGGAATTCGAGTGAGAATTCCGGCACCATCGCCACTGTTTACCTCAGCACCTGATGCACCACGGTGTTCTAGATTGCGAAGCGCGGTTAAACCTTGTTGAACAATTTCATGTGTCGCTGTTTTCTTCAAAGTTGCAACCATCGCAACACCGCAAGCGTCATGTTCATGGGCAGGGTTGTACAAACCCTGTGCGCTCGGCAGAGCGGAAAAAGGCGAATTGCTTGCCACGTTATGTCCCCACTGGTTTCTACTGTTGCTTAACTAGCGATGTTTGGGACGGCGATGGCCCGATTAAGAGGGGAAATGTATCAAGAATCCACAGAGATGGAGAAGTGAATAGGGCGGCACGGGGCGTCTTAGATGCCCGAGATGTGTGCGACCTGTCCTACTCCAGCGGTAATAGCCATACCCAAAATGCCGCCAAAGAGGATTCTTCCGGTAGTGCGGATGACACTAGAGCCTGCGGTCTTGGCACTAATTAAACCAGCAATCATTAAGCCCAACAGAGTTATGCCAACTATTGATAGGGCCTTACTACCAAGGCTTGGCGCCAAAGCACCTAACAATGGAATCGCTCCTCCAGCTGTAAAACTCAAGGCCGATGCAAAGGCAGCCTGCAATGGGCGGGCCTTTGTCGCATCATGCTGACCTAACTCATCTCGCAAATGTGCAGCAAGTGCATCATGTTCGTGAAGCTCTTTCGCCACTTGGGCAGCGGTGGGCCGACTTAATCCTCTAGCTTGATAAATCTGAGTTAACTCTTCTAATTCGCCTTCAGGATCAATCGCTAAATGTTCAATCTCCAATTTACGATCAGACTCTTCAATATCATTTTGTGATCTAACAGAGACATACTCTCCAACCGCCATCGACATTGCACCAGCTGCAATACCGGCAAGACCAGCGGTGACAACAAAATCATTTTTCTGCGCAGATACAACGCCAATCATTAGCGATGCCGTAGAGACCAATCCATCATTTACCCCAAGAACTGCGGCACGCAGCCAGCCCGCACGATGTGTGCGATGGTTTTCATTGCGTAGATGAATCTCCTCTAAACCCACAGCCGTACTCTACTCGTTTCTTTGAGGGTAATTATGTTTGCCGCTCTGGATGTTTCTGTGACGGTATAGATAAATACTCGCAACACAAATCATAATTAGACTGGTAAAGAGATTGAGTCGAAGGCCAAAGATTAAGTTAGATTCGTCAATTCTGATTAATTCAATCAGGCCTCTTCCAAAGCTATAAAGTGCAACATAAAGGGCAAAAATGGATCCCGAGCCGAGATTCCGTAGCTTGGGATTAAGAATAAGAAAAGCAGCTACCGCAAGGCACCATAGAGATTCATATAAAAAAACTGGGTGAAAGGTTTCATAACTGGAATAGCCCATTGGCCGAAAAGCCAAAGGAATCTCTAAAGCCCAAGGCGCATCTAAGGGTCTGCCAAACAACTCTTTATTAAACCAATTACCCCAACGGCCAATTGCTTGCGCAACTAGTAAGGCGGGAGCTAACGCATCGGCAAATCTGGAAAATTCAATTCCTGAATTTTGCGGATGGCGCCGATAGGCGAAGTAAGCAGCCGCAAGCCCAACAGCTATTGCACCCCAGATGCCCAAACCTCCCTGCCATATAAAGAGAATGGCTACGGGATCACCTCCTACACCAAAGTATTTATCTGGTGAGGTAATAACGTGATAAAGCCGCCCACCAATAACTCCAGCAGGAACTGCAAAAACCGCCACATCACCGACAACACCTGATTTGCCGCCTTGCTCTACATATCTACGGTTGCCGATCAAAACTGCGGCAACGACTCCCAGGATGATACAGAGTGCGTAGAAATGAAAGGTCAGCGGTCCAATTTCAAATTGAGATTGTGTAGGTGAGGGAATCGCAGCAAACATTATGGCTTGGCTGCTTCCACCGCCGCCTTAAACTCTTCAAGTTGGAACTCAGAGCTGGTTCGATTCCACTGCTTGCCGTTTAGGAAAACAGTTGGGGTGCCCTCAACGCCATTTTTCTTCATGGATTTTGCCACGTTTGACACCGTATCTGCGTTCTTCAAATCATTCACACAACTTTCAAACTCTGGATTGGTTATTCCCAGTCGTTTACCTATTTCAATCAAATTCTTATTTGAGAAGATGCCACTGTTTTCGGCGGCTTGAACTTCATAAAGCGCACGGTGATACTCGATGAAACGACCCTCACTAACTGCGCAATTGACGGCGTTTGCTGCTCGAACAGATTCTTGACCCAAGAAGGATGCCATGTGGTACACAACTTTGGCTTGATTTTCTCTGACCAAAGACTCCAAATACTGATTCATCTCTGTTTCGAAAAATTTGCAATATGGGCATTGGAAATCCTCCCAAATATCGATGCGGAAAGAATTCTCCTCATTGAAGGACACTCCATAATCGTTTTCTGGGAGTACCTGACCTACAAGTGGTGCACCATTTTTCGATGAATCAATACTTTCGATTGTTGTAGGTAGAGCCACTTCAGAGGAGCTGCGCTTATCGATCACGGTAAAGATCAAGCCTGAGAGCACCACTAGAGCCACCATTCCAATTACGATATTGCGCGTAACTGTGTCGCCAGTGTTCTTGTTTTTCTGCTTATCGCGTGGGCGTGGTTCCTTGGGCACTTTAACTCCTCTTTAGATCTTATTTAGATTTTGAGAATTTTTGCGAGCTGGCAAGCTCCGCGAAGTTAGGCTCCCCTAACCCCTTTTGCCAACTCTGAGGCGAGAACTTTAACCGCTTCGAGCCCTTCTTTCTCACCGGCCGACTCCAAAATTAACTTAATAAAGGCTGAGCCAACGATTACGCCATCTGCATAACTGGCCACCTGCTTGGCCTGCTCTCGGGTTGAAACACCGAGCCCAACTGCGACTGGCAGGTTGGTTACTTTGCGGACTCTTTGCACTAGTTGCTCTGCCGCATCTGAAACTGTGGCGCGAGCTCCTGTTACCCCCATCAAGCTAGCGGCGTACACAAAACCGGAACAGGCTTGCGCGACTTTCTCTAATCGCTCATCGCTTGAACTTGGTGCCACAACATAAACCCGACCCAGTTGGTTTTGATCGGTAACAACAAACCATTCAGATGATTCCTCGATTGTTAAATCTGGTGTGATGACACCCGCTCCCCCGGATCGCGCCAGAGATTTTGTGAAATTTTCTACTCCGGCTCGCTCAATGGGATTCCAATATGACATTACCAACGCCGGAACAGAAATGCTAGAAACTACATTTAATACATCCGCAGCACTAGTTTGATTTCGAAGTGCCACCTCTGCCGCTTGTTGAATTACTGGTCCATCCATTACCGGATCGCTGTACGGAAAGCCGACTTCGACTATATCCACTCCACCTGAAATCATGGCAGCGATAATCTCTTTGGATCTTTCCAAGGTTGGAAACCCTGCCGGCATATAGCCAATTAATGCGGCTCGATTTTCTGACTTCGCCTTGGCAAAGACCTCTTGTAGCTTTGAATTCATTTTGTGATTTTAAAGTGGAATTCCAAAGTAATTTGCAGCGGTTTGAACATCCTTATCGCCACGGCCAGAGAGGTTTATCAAAATTACTGCACCTGCACCTAATTCATTTCCGATTTGCAGCGCCCCCGCAAGAGCATGTGCAGTTTCAATGGCCGGGATAATTCCCTCGGTTTTTGAAAGAAGTGCAAAGGCATGCATCGCTTGATCATCAGTAATTGCGCGATATTCAGCGCGACCGATGTCATGCAAGAAGGCATGCTCTGGACCCACTCCGGGATAATCAAGTCCGGCAGAGATTGAATGTGATTCCACCGTTTGTCCATTTTCATCTTGCAAAACATAGGTGCGGGTTCCATGCAAAACACCTGGAGTTCCTCCCACAATTGTGGCGGCATGTTTGCCGGTTTCCACCCCTGATCCACCGGCCTCTAAACCAATAAGTCTTACCTTTTCATCTTCGATAAAAGGATGAAATATCCCGATTGCATTTGAACCACCGCCGACACATGCCAATACCGCATCTGGTAAGCGACCAGTTAACTCCAGAACCTGTGCCCGCGCCTCAACACCAATGATGCGATGGAAATCTCGAACTATTGTGGGAAATGGATGTGGGCCAGCAACAGTGCCCAACAGGTAATGGGTCGTTTCAACATTTGTTACCCAATCCCGCATCGCTTCATTAATTGCATCCTTCAAAGTTTTTGATCCAGTGGTAACCGGAACAACAGTTGCCCCTAACAATTTCATACGAGCAACATTGAGGGATTGACGCTTAGTGTCCTCTTCCCCCATGTAAACGACGCACTCCAAACCCAACAAAGCTGCCGCAGTTGCTGACGCAACACCATGTTGTCCAGCGCCGGTCTCTGCGATGATGCGTTTCTTGCCCATTCGCTTTGTGAGTAAGGCTTGTCCCAAAACGTTATTTATTTTATGGCTACCGGTGTGGTTTAAATCTTCTCTTTTTAAAAGAATAGTTGCGTTGCCGGCATGTGCGGCAAAACGTTTTGCCTCAGTAATTATGGATGGCCGACCTGTATAAGTTTTATGTAACTCTGAAAGTTCGGCTTGGAACATTGGATCGGACGATGCTGCAATGTGAGCCGCTTCCAACTCTTCTAACGCAGCAATCAAGGCCTCAGGAACAAAGCGACCACCATAAGGACCAAAATGTCCAATAATTTTTGACCGCTCCATGTTTAAATCTTACGGGTTATTTGACCGTTGCGACATTTAAGAAATCTGCGATTACAGACTCTGGTGAATCCGCCTTAACGAGGCTCTCACCCACCAAAACCGCGTTAGCTCCTAGCTGATACGCCGCTCTAACCTGATGGCTATCGCTAATCCCAGATTCAGCCACACGGTAAATTGTTGGAGGAATATGGGGCAAAAGTAAATCAAAGTTCTTCAGGTCAATCTCTAAAGTTTTTAGGTTTCGTGAGTTAACGCCAACAATTTCGGGGTTTATCGCCAGAGCTCTTTCCAGCTCTGAGTAATCATGTACTTCGACCAATACCTTCATCCCTAACTCCATAGACAGGGCATAGAGATCTTTCAATTGATAATCATCCAAGGCGGCAACGATTAACAAGAGTAGATCGGCTCCGTTGGCACGACTTTCCTTAACTAGATACTCATTCACAATAAAGTCTTTGCGCAATACGGGTAGTGCGATTTCACTTCTAACCTGATGCAAATCTTTTAGTGAGCCACCAAAACGCCGTTTCTCGGTTAGAACACTTACTACAGAGGCTCCAGCCGACTCATATCTCTTGGCCAGGGTTGAGGGCTCTGGAATTTCGGCTAATGCACCCTTGCTAGGTGATGATCTCTTCACTTCAGCAATTACAGATAATGCATTTCTATGAAGTGAAGCCAAAGGGTCTCTAACCTTAGGTGCTGTACTGATTAACTCATTCAATTGAGCCTCTGAAAGTTTTCGGCTTTCTAAATCCTCTAGAACACCTTCAATAATTGAACTCAGAACACTCATTGCTACTTATTTTTCTCTAGTTGATTGGCCATGGAGATGGCCGTTAAAACCGCTGCCGCCTTATTCAAACACTCTTCATCTTCACCTGATGGATTTGAATCCGCGACAATTCCGGCACCTGCCTGCACATATGCTTTACCATCTTTGATTACAGCGGTTCTAATAGCGATGCAGGTGTCTAAATTGCCAACGAAATCTACATAACCAATCGCTCCACCATAAATTCCCCGGCGTGTGGGTTCATGCTCTTCGATGATCTCCATCGCCCGCGGTTTGGGCGCACCAGATAAAGTCCCAGCTGGAAAAACCGCATACAACGCCTCTACTGGAGAGTGCTTCTCCGCAAGAGATCCAGTAACCGTCGAAACAATGTGCATGACATGTGAGTAGCGTTCGATTTGCATGAACTCAACAACATTTACAGTTCCGGGATCGCAAACGCGACCCAGATCATTTCTTCCCAAATCAACTAACATCAAATGCTCAGCACGCTCTTTGGGATCTGCCAGCAACTCCTCACCCAGTCTTTGATCCTCTTCCGGATTTGAAGAGCGCTTTCTAGTGCCAGCGATTGGGTGAACCATGACTTCGCGCTCATTAACCTTAACCAGCGCCTCTGGACTGGAGCCTACGATATTTAACCCATCTGCAAATCTAAATAGATACATATATGGACTGGGATTTCTTAATCTAAGCATCCGATAAACATCCAAAGCATCGGCTGCGCACTCCATTGTGAAACGTTGTGAGAGCACAACTTGGAAAGCCTCACCGGATTTAATCTCTTCCTTAATTGAAGAAATGTGCTCTTTGTAGGTTGAGCTATCCATATTGCGAGCAAAATCTAACTCCGGCGCCTTAGGTAGTTGAAGTATTGAACTCTTGGTATCTGAATTAAGCGCGTTCTCCATTATCTGTAATCGGGACAACGCCGACTCGTATGCCTCATCAACCCGAGCATCGGAGCCATCCCAATTAATTGCGTTGGCAATTAAAGTTACCGCTCCCTGCAAATGATCATAAACAGCTAAATCCGTGGTCAGCATGAATGCTATCTCTGGAAGTTTTAGCTCATCCTTTGCTATCTGCGGAAGTTTTTCTAACCTGCGCACCGCGTCATAACCTAAATAACCAACCAAGCCTCCGGTTAGTGGTGGCAGCTCAGGAATTTTCGGCGAACGGAGATGTTTGCTGGCAATCTTTAATGCTTCAAGTGGATCAATTTCATTTGGAGCACCCGCCGGCATTACTCCGAGCCAATGCGCCAGGCCACTCTTCTCAGTTAAAGTAGCTTCGCTGCTAACTCCAATAAAAGAGTAACGAGACCACACTCCACCATGCTCAGCTGATTCCAATAAGAAACTATTCTCTCGATTGCCAGTTAGTTTGCTGTACAGAGCTAATGGGGTCTCACCATCTGCCACAAAACGTTTTGCAACTGGAATTACATTAAAGCTCTTGGCGTATTCGCGAAATTGCGCGAGCGTCATCAAATCCATAGTTACAGGATTATCTCTGAGTAAAAACAGGATTTCTCTCCAGTATGACAAGCCGGTCCATGGCTATGCACCAAAAACAAGAAAGCATCAGAGTCACAATCAAATTTGATAGAGATTACCTCTTGCTTGTTTCCAGAGGTCTGGCCCTTAACCCAAATCTCTTTTCTGCTTCGACTCCAAAAGGTGGCCTGCTTGGTGCTGATTGTTTTCTCTAATGCCTCTTTATTCACCCAAGCTAACATCAAGACCTCTTTGCTATTGGCATCCTGAACGATGGCAGGCAGTAACTGCTGATCATCTTTGAAATTGGCCAATAACTTGCTGAGCATCTCTTAATTCTCCCCTAAAGTGGAGTTCTGCCGCACAGTGAAACCTTTGCGAGATAGGTCCCATTTGATATCGCTAATTCGATAAATTCCAAAGTGAAAAACGCTGGCTGCCAGCAGGGCATCGGCTCCCGATTCAATAGCTTTGCCAAAGTCATCCAGGTCACCTGCCCCACCACTAGCGATAACCGGAACTGAGGAGATCTCCCTAACCCTTCGGATTAGCTCTAAGTCGTAGCCGGCTCTGGTTCCATCCATGTCCATAGAATTCAAAAGTATCTCTCCAACGCCACGGCGGATTGCCTCTTCAATCCAAGAGAAGGCGTCGATACCTGTTGAGTTGCGCCCACCATGGGTTGTAACCTCAAAACCAGATTGAGTTCTACCTCTTTTGGCATCGATAGAAATTACTAAAACTTGCGCCCCAAATCTCTCGCTAATCTCATTAATCAGATTGGGATTTTTGATGGCTGCGGTATTTACAGAGATCTTGTCTGCACCAGCGCGAAGTAATTGGTCAACATCAGCTACCGTTGAGATTCCGCCACCCACGGTAAGTGGAATGAATACCTCATCTGCTGTTGCACTAACTACATCCAAAGTGGTCTTTCTATCTTCAACACTGGCTGAGATATCCAAAAAGGTAATTTCATCAGCGCCTTCTTCGCTGTAAATCCGGGCCATCTCAACTGGATCACCGGCATCAACCAAATTCTTAAAGTTAATTCCCTTAACAACCCGGCCATTTGAAACATCTAGGCAAGGAATGATTCTGGTGGCTAGCGACATAACTTATTGCTCTATCCCTGATGATGAGTAAGCAACTTCAATAGCCTCTTGCAAAGTGAAGGCGCCGGCGTAAAGAGCCTTTCCAACTATTGAGCCCTCAACGCCAATCTCAGTAAGGGCTCTTAGATCTTTCAAGTCCTGCAATTTCGATACTCCGCCAGATGCGATTACAGGTCGATTGGTGGCGCTACAAACCTGTTTGAGTAGGTCGATATTTGGACCTTGCAGAGTTCCATCTTTATTTACATCGGTAACTACATAGCGAGCGCAGCCATCTGCATCCAACCTTTGCAATGTCTCAAAAAGATCGCCACCCTCTTTAGTCCAACCTCTAGCGGCAAGGGTGCGACCTCGAACATCCAGACCAATTGCGATGCGCTCACCGAATCTGGCAATCACCGATGCGGTCCAATCCGGGTTTTCCATCGCAGCGGTACCTAAGTTAATGCGTGCACAAC
>JBEDAQ010000013.1:0-13123 GCA_041177685.1 Actinomycetota bacterium
AAAAGCAAAGAGGGAAAGGCTCAGGTTGAACTAGCGCAGATTAGTTACCTACTTCCAAGGTTGCGCGGTTGGGGTGATTCACTTTCTCGTCAGGCGGGCCGTGCTGCAGGAATTGGTGGCCGTGGTCCTGGTGAAACCAAGATTGAGGTTGATAGAAGACGTATCCGCGACAAGATGGCCAAGTTACGTCGCGAGATCAATGCGATGAAAACTGCGCGTGACACCAAACGTCAAGAGCGAAAGCGAAATCAGATTCCTTCTGTAGCGATCGCCGGATATACCAACGCTGGAAAATCATCACTGTTAAACCGTTTAACCAATGCTGGAGTGTTGGTGCAAAACGCTTTGTTTGCCACTTTGGATCCCACCGTTAGAAGATCTGAGACCGCTGATGGTCGGGTTTATACCTTGAGCGACACCGTGGGCTTTGTTAAGCATCTGCCACATGACCTTATCGATGCTTTTAAATCAACGTTGGAGGAGGTCTCTAGCGCGGATGTAATTGTTCATGTCGTTGATGGATCACACTCTGATCCACTTGGACAGATCAGGGCGGTCAGGGGAGTTATCGATGAAATTGGCGGCGCAAAAATCCCTGAGATTATTGCGATAAATAAGGCTGATATCGCCGATCCTGAGGTGATTGCCCAAATCATGCGACAGGAGCCAGATGCTTATCCGATTTCAGTTTTAACCGGTGCAGGGGTGACAGAGTTAGTTAAAGCGATTGAAATATCTCTGCCTAGACCTCGAATAGAAATGCGCACAGTTGTGCCATATGACAGGGGAGATTTAGTAAGTCAGGTTCATGAACATGGAGAGATTCTCAGCGAGGAGTATTTGCCTGAGGGCACCGCGCTTCATGCCATGGTAGATGGTTCGTTAGCGCATGCTCTCGAGAAGTATGTTGTTGCTAAATAGATCTTAAGACCGCGGTAACAATTCCCAATATCTCGCACTCATCACCGTTGATGGGTTGATAATCATCATTTGCTGGCATTAACCAGATGTGACCATCTTTCTTGGTGAAGGTTTTAACTGTGGCTTCACCATCAATCATCGCGGCAACGATCTGACCTCTGTTGCAATCTTTTTGGGAGCGGATAACTACATAATCTCCATCGCAGATTGCAGCGTTGATCATGGAATCTCCAACGACCTTGAGCATAAATAACTCGCCCTCGCCGACAAGTGATGCAGGAAGTGGGAATAACTCCTCAACATTTTGCTCGGCCAGAATTGGTCCGCCGGCGGCGATACGACCAACCAAGGGAACGTTGTGGGTCTTTTCGGGGGTGATATCTTCAAAGCGATCATCACCAGGGGTCAGCACCTCAAGGGCGCGACCGCGGGAGGGATCTCTACGGATCCAGCCCTTTTCCTCTAAAGCCTCAAGCTGGTATTTGACGCTGGAGGGAGAGGAGAGGCCGGCCGCCTCACCAATTTCACGCATTGAGGGCGGGTAGCCATTGGTTTCCATTGCCTTCTTAATCGCCATCAGGATCTTGGTCTGACGAGGGGTCAAGCCATTCTCATCAACAGGGCCATCAGGCAGTTCGGTGATTTTGGTGGGTTTTTTAGCCATGGGTAAAGGTTAGAACAGAATTGCGAATAAATCAAACAAATGTTCTAAAAAAACTTGCCGATGTCAGTGGGGAGGTGTACCTTTGCTTTTAGAACAGACGTTCGAAGAGTATCCCCGCTCTCAACGATCTGATCTAGAAGTAACTGGAGAGATGAAGATGACTACCGTAGCCATCAATCCGTCCCTTGCTAATTTGAGCGAAAAAACCCCCGTAAATAGCTCACTTTCTGGTGTTCGACTTACCCCCCGTGGTCGAGCTGTTGCAAGGTTGGCTGTAATCACTTCGCTCTCCATACTGCTTCTTTCTGGATTTGCCGCGGTCACTGGCGCATCTGCCGGTTCCTCAGAAACCGCTATCCCTACCCCTTACATCAAGATCAGCGTTAAGCCTGGGGAGACCCTTTGGTCAATTGCTGATGGAATCGATGCCGATGGGGATCGTCGATCATTGGTCGCCGATATCGTTGAGATAAACAACCTCAAATCACCAGAGCTCCAGGCGGGGCAGAAGATTTACATCCCGACACGCCCATAACGCTCAGCACCCTTTCAAGTTGCGGTAACTCTCAACCCTTGCTTTACTCTTACCCCTAGATGTTGGGGTCGTTTTACGATATGCTTCCATACCTTGTGGTATCGAGCAGAACCGCAAATACACCCAAAATCAGAGTTTTCCCAGCATTGAAAGGATGACACGCCGTGAACTGTCCATTTTGTCGTCACGAGGAGTCTCGAGTAATCGACTCCCGTCCGACTGATGAGGGCAGCTCAATCCGTCGTCGTCGTGAGTGCACCAACTGTGGCTCACGTTTTTCAACCGCTGAGACCGCGGTCCTTTCCATAATTAAAAGGAGTGGGGCAACGGAGCCATTTAGCCGCGAAAAGGTCATCAATGGCGTGCGTAAGGCCTGCCAGAACCGTCCTGTAGATGATGATGATTTAGCGCTGCTTGCTCAGCGTGTGGAGGAGACTCTACGCGCTACCGGTCAGGCAGAGATCGAGGCCCAAGAGGTCGGTATGGCGATTCTCTCACCGTTGCGAGAATTAGATGAGGTGGCCTACCTGCGTTATGCCTCGGTATACCGTAACTTTTCCTCCCTTGAAGATTTCGAAGGCGAGATAGCACTTCTCCGCGCTCTGCCTTTCGAGAAAAACTCAGAAGTGCAGTTAAGTAAAAAAGATTCTCAAGTTGTTTCCCCGCAACTTCTGGCACCAAAAACGCCATAACGGGTCCGATAAGTAGTGAAAACAACTGAATATCAGCAACAAAATTAAGAAGTAAGAAAAACAAAAATTCAAAATTCGAAGCAGAAGACGGAGAAATAAGAATGTCGGACACGGTGATCAATCGCTCATCAGGAAAAAACAAGCTTGGCAAAGGCTTAACAATTGAGCGAGTGTTTAGCACCCCAGGTGTGCACCCATATGACAATGTCACTTGGGAGCGTCGCGATGTAGTACAGACCAACTGGAAAACTGGCGAGGTTGTTTTCGAACAACGCGGCGTTGAGTATCCAGATTTCTGGTCAGTCAATGCATCGACAATTGTTACTACCAAATACTTCCGTGGTGCAGTTGGTCATGACAACCGTGAATGGTCACTGAAGCAGGTTATTGATCGCGTAGTACTTACCTACGTTAAGGCAGGTAAGGAGTACGGCTACTTTGCAACAACTCAAGATGCAGAGATCTTCGAGCATGAGTTAACCCATATGTTGTTGCACCAGATCTTCTCCTTCAACTCTCCAGTTTGGTTCAACGTTGGAACCGCAGCACCACAACAGGTTTCTGCATGCTTCATCCTCTCAGTTGATGACACCATGGATTCAATCCTTAACTGGTACCGCGAAGAGGGCATGATTTTCAAAGGCGGATCGGGTGCAGGTCTAAACCTCTCCAGAATCCGCTCTTCAAAAGAGCTTTTGAAATCAGGTGGAACCGCATCAGGACCAGTTTCCTTTATGCGTGGCGCTGACTCTTCAGCTGGAACCATCAAATCTGGTGGCGCTACCCGTCGCGCAGCAAAGATGGTGGTTCTAGATGTTGATCATCCAGATGTAGAAGAGTTCATCGAGACCAAGGTCCGTGAAGAGGACAAGATTCGCGCTCTTCGTGATGCTGGTTTTGATATGGATCTTGGCGGTAAGGACATCATCTCTGTTCAGTATCAGAACGCCAACAACTCAGTTCGTGTAAATGATGAGTTCATGCGTGCTTATGAAAATGGCACGCAGTTTGGCCTACGTGCTCGCTCAACCGGCGAAGTTATTGAAGAGGTTGATGCACGTGCACTATTCCGCAAGATGGCGGAGGCGGCATGGGCCTGTGCTGATCCTGGAATTCAATATGACACCACCATTAATGATTGGCACACCAACCCAGAGACCGGACGCATCAACGCCTCCAACCCATGCTCTGAGTACATGTCACTAGACAATTCATCATGCAACCTTGCTTCCCTTAACTTGATGAAGTTCCTAAAGAGCGATGGTTCCTTTGATGCCAAGAACTTTGTTAAAGCGGTTGAAATCATTATCACCGCAATGGATATCTCAATCTGCTTCGCAGATTTCCCAACAGAGGCGATCGGCGAGACAACACGTGCTTACCGTCAGCTCGGTATTGGATATGCAAACCTCGGTGCGCTTTTAATGGCCTCCGGTTTGGCATATGACTCAGAGGGTGGCCGCGCACTTGCCGGTGCAATCACCTCTTTGATGACCGGTACCTCATACCGCCGCTCTGCAGAGTTGGCTGGAATTGTTGGTCCATATGATGGATATGCCCGCAACGCAGCTCCACATACTCGAGTTATGAAGAAGCACCACGCGGCATCTGTATCTGCAAAATCTGTTTCAACATTGGATCACGATGTTTGGACAGAGGCTAATAAGCAATGGGATGCCTGCTTATCAATCGGGGAAAAGAATGGCTGGCGCAACGCCCAGGCCTCTGTTTTGGCTCCAACCGGAACAATCGGTCTGATGATGGATTGCGACACCACCGGTATCGAGCCTGATTTCTCACTAGTTAAGTTCAAAAAGTTGGTTGGTGGCGGTTCACTTCAGATCGTTAACCAAACCGTTCCACAAGCACTTCGCAAACTTGGTTACACCGAAGAGACCATCGAAGCTATTGTCGAGTACATCACCGCAAATGGAAATGTTGTAGATGCACCTGGCCTAAAGCCAGAGCATTACGATGTTTTTGATTGCGCACTTGGTGCACGTTCAATCGCTCCAATGGGCCATGTAAGAATGATGGCGGCCTGCCAACCATTCCTATCAGGCGCAATCTCAAAGACTGTAAACCTTCCAGAGGATGCAACAATCGAAGATGTTGAAGAGGTTTACTACGAGGGCTGGAAGATGGGTCTAAAGGCGCTCGCTGTTTACCGCGATAACTGCAAGGTTGGTCAGCCACTTTCCGATGCGAAAGCTGCAAAGAAAGAGGATGCTGCAGAGGCATCTGCTCCAACCCCAGCTACTCGCAAGCGTCTTCCAAAGTCACGTCCTTCACGCACCACCTCATTCTCAGTAGGTGGCGCAGAGGGTTACATGACAGCAGGCACCTATGAAGATGGCCAGCTTGGTGAAATCTTCTTAAAGCTTGGCAAGCAAGGTTCTACATTGGCCGGCGTGATGGATGCATTCTCAATCGCGGTATCGATTGGTTTGCAGTACGGAGTACCACTAGAAACCTATGTTTCTAAGTTCACCAACTCTCGCTTCGAGCCAGCAGGCATGACCGATGATGCAGATATCCGTATGGCACAGTCCATGATGGATTACATCTTCCGACGCCTTGCCCTTGATTATCTGCCATACGAAGAGCGCGCTGCTTACGGTATCTACACCGCAGCAGAGCGTGCGCAGGCGCTTGAGACCGGTGAGTACGCACAGGTGCAAGAGGTTGCAGCTCCTGTAGTTGAAAACAAGGTTGAAGCTAAGCCAGCAGCAAAGCCGGTAGAGGTAAAGATTGAAGCTGCACCAGTACAGGTCGGATCTTCAACTGAACTTCTAGAGAAGATTGCGGGCATTAAATCTGATGCTCCACTTTGCGTAACCTGCGGCGTAAAGATGCGTGCATCAGGTGCATGCTACGTATGCGAAGGTTGCGGCTCCACCTCTGGTTGCAGCTAAAAAGTGAATAACCTCTTAACTAAACTTCTTTAGAAGTTAAGGTAAGGGCATTGAGCAAATAAAAGTGAGTATAGAAAAGGTCCGTAGCGCTTTAAGCGCTGCGGTCCTTTCTATTAATGGCGCACCTCGAACCGGCCAAATTGAGATGGCAGAGGCGGTAGCGAACGCCCTATCTGATCGCCATCACCTCTTGGTCCAGGCCGGAACCGGCACTGGAAAATCATTGGCCTACCTGGTCCCAGCTTTAGTTCATGGCAAAAGAGTTCTAGTAGCTACCGCCACCTTGGCGTTACAACGCCAGTTGGTAGAAAGAGATCTACCGCGGGTTAAAGAGGCGCTAGAAAAAGAGCTAGGCCGATCAATCACCTTCGCGGTTTACAAAGGTGTTGGAAATTATCTCTGTCTACAGAAGATGAACGCCGATGATGGCACCGCAGATAGTGAAGTCTTGGTGGAGTTCTCTGGCTTAGAAAAAGACTCCCGAAAATTACGAGAGTGGGCGCAAAAGCCGGGAATCTCAGGGGATCGTGATGATGCACCCGATGTTGATCGAAGAGTTTGGTTAGCTAACTCGACATCAGGCAGAGAGTGTGTTGGCGCAGATGAATGTCGCTTTGGTAGCGAGTGCTTTGCAGTTAATGCAAAGGCCAAGGCACAAACCGCAGATATCGTGGTTACCAACCACACCCTTTTAGCAATCGAAATTGTTGATTCACACCCCATACTTCCAGAGCGTGATGCGGTAATTCTTGATGAAGCTCATGAGTTTATGGATCGCACAACTCAGGCGGTTACAGAGGAGTTAACCGCAGGGCGAGTTTCTCGCGCTGCAAATATGGTGCGTCGCCATATGCCAGGAAAGTTAGCTGACAGTTTTGTTAAAGCAGCTGATGGATTCGCTGATGCGATGGAGGAGTACGGACTGGATTATCGTTCGACCCCTGATCAAGAGCGGAAATTAAGTGAGCTTCCTAATGCGTTAGCCGCGCCGGTTCGTAAAGTTAAAGAGGCGTGCGAGGCGGTTATCGCAGCAATCAACGCTGACAGTGAAATTGTTGATCCAGATACCTTGGCAGATCGAGCCCGGGTTAAAGGTGCGGTTAATGAAATCAAAACCACGGCGCAAAAATTAATGAAGGTGGGAAATGGGCAGGTGCTTTGGTATGAGCCGACCTTCTCAACCCTGTACTTAGCACCGCTTGCGGTCTCCCATGTTTTACGTGAAAACCTATTTACTCAGACACCGGTAATAGCCACTAGTGCGACTCTGACGGTAGGAAAGAGTTTTGATCCAATCGCCAAGAGTCTAGGGATTTTGGGCAACTCTCAAGATGAAAGTGAAGAGAAGGATGAAGATTGGAGCCTCGATCCTTCCAATGTTCAGATGCTTGATGTTGGCTCGCCATTTGATTTCGCTAATCAAGGGATGCTTTATCTGCCAAAACAACTTCCAGAGCCAGGACGTGATGGTCCCTCGAAAGAGGCTTTGGTTGAATTAGGAGAGTTAATTGATGCTGCAGGTGGCAGAACTTTGGCGCTGTTTTCATCTTGGCGTGGAGTTGAAATGGCTGATGAACATTTGCGTCGAGTGCTGGCCGAGCTGCCCATTTCGATCATTACCCAAAAACGTGGAGATAGCGTCGGTGCTTTAGTTGAGAGGTTTGCCAATGATCCCACTTCGGTTTTGATTGGAACTATGAGTCTTTGGCAAGGTGTTGATGTTCCGGGCCCGTCCTGCACTTTGGTAGCGATTGATCGCATTCCATTTCCTCGGCCCGACGATCCAGTTATGTCAGCCAGAGCTGCAGAGGCTGATGCCGCAGGAGGATCTGGTTTTATGCAGGTCTCATTGCCTCGTGCTGCATTGTTGTTGGCGCAGGGTGCCGGAAGGTTGATTAGATCTGTTGAGGATCGGGGCGTGGTTGCTATTTTGGACTCCCGCATTGTGAACAAACGTTATGGAGCGATTCTTTTGAACTCTATGCCACCACTATGGCGCACCAGCGAAGGTGCGGTGGTGAAAGAGTCGCTCAAGCGTCTGCATCAACAATTCACAGTTTGAGTTTTCCACCAAAACGTTTTTTCCTGCAGAAACCGCTTTAGCGATGTAAATCATCAGCTATGCGAATTATTGTCATAGCGCTTGTGCTGGTTTTTATGGGATCAAATGCCGCTGTTGCTCAATGTGATGGGGATACCTGTATTGATGTATCCACGGATCAAGATAACAATCAGGTGGTCATTACGGTTCAGAAAGGCAAACCGGGCAGCAGTAGTACTAAAAAACCGAGAGCGGTTTCTACCCCGCGATTAAAAAAACCATGGATCCCATGGCTACCAAAACCAACCACGACAACAAAACCACGCCCCAGCCCGACTGCTACCTCACGACCACGGGTGAAGACCATTTCCGGTTCTCAAATCTCAGATCAGGTAAAGAGTTTGCTTACAAAGGGCGGCATCATCACTCAACCTTTAGGTGACGCGCTCGTGCAACAACCGGTTAACTTCATGACAAACACCCCACAGCTATTCACCACCGTGATTGTCGTACTTGGCGTCCCAATCACCATTCATCTCACTCCAGTATTTGAATGGGAGTTTGGCGATGGAAATACATTGACCACCAAACTTCCCGGTGCGCCATATCCACTCGCCTTAATTCAAAATACCTACACAAATTCAGGTGAGAAAAATGTTGTGCTAACCACCAGGTGGAGTGGCTTTTGGCGAGCAGGAGCCTTGGGAGCTCCGATAAACGGCGCTATCACGCAAAAGGTTCAGAAGCGGATTTTAGTAAGGCCCGGGGCCATTACCTACAGGCCTTAGTTTTCAACAAATTCAAAGATTTTCTATTTGATCAATCTATTCAAATACATGCTTCGGCCATGACAACAATTACCTCTCCACTTCCCGAAGACTCCTTGCTGCTAGCAGAGCTAACCAAGATTTCTGAAATTGATTATGAACAAGACCCCACCCCGCTCCAGCGTCAAGGAGCTGAGGCGGTCATAGATTTCATCGCAGATTTTGCAGCTGATGGCTTAGTCAGAGATAAGCGTTTAGTGGCCTTGGTTTTAACAAGATTAAAGGATTTACAGGTTAGAGATTTTGCTCTTGGCAGCGTAAGTACTGAAAACATCGAACTATATTTCAACGCTTGGAATTGGTTGTTGCGCCATGCTCCACAAGGTTATGTTGCACCAGTAGCAAATTTGCTGGCGGCGGTGGCTTATGAGAAAGGCGATGGCGGAGTTGCACATCGAGCATTAGATCGAGCGGTCAAGGATGATCCTGAGTATGCGATGACTGGATTGTTACGCCAAGTCTTTTCCTCTGGGTGGTCTCCCAGCACATTCGCGGTAATGAGGCAGGAGTTACATCCGAGAATTTGCGATGCTATTTTCTCAGGTAGCATAAATCCATGAACATTGGTGTTCCTAAAGAGATAAAAAACAACGAGTACCGAGTCGCCATTACACCTTCAGGTGTGCGGGAGTTTGTTAAAAATGGCCACACAGTTTTCATCGAAACCAATGCAGGTGCAGGCAGCGCTATCTCTGATGCTGATTACCAAAAAGTTGGCGCCCAAATCCTTCCAACCGCTGATGAAGTTTGGGTTAAAGCCGATTTAGTTTTGAAGGTAAAGGAACCTATTGCTGCGGAGTACTCCAGAATGCGTCCCGGGCAGGTGCTTTTCACCTACCTACATCTTGCCGCTTCCAAAGAATGTACAGATGCCTTAATCGCCAGCGGTACTACCGCGATCGCCTATGAAACCGTTGAAGTAAATGGTGCACTTCCACTGCTTGCCCCAATGAGTGAGGTAGCAGGACGTATGGCCGCTCAGGTTGGAGCAGCAGCTCTACAAAAGAGCGCTGGGGGTCGTGGCGTGTTGCTAGGTGGAGTACCAGGTGTGCGTCCCGGCAAGGTTTTGGTTTTGGGTGGTGGAATCGCAGGTTTGGCCGCCGCAACAATCGCTCATGGCATGCGAGCAGATGTAACCGTGGTTGATATCAATCAAAAGCGACTTGGAGAGATTGATCGAGACTTTAATGGCACGGTAAAGACTTTAATCTCCAACACCCATGAAATTGAAGAACAGGCAATGGCCGCAGATTTAGTTATCGGCGCTGTCTTGGTTCATGGCGCGAAAGCTCCAAAATTGATTACCAACGAGTTGGTAAAGAAGATGAAGCCCGGCGCGGTTTTAGTCGATATCGCAATTGATCAAGGTGGCTGTTTTGAAGATTCCAAACCAACAACCCATGCCGACCCCACTTTCAAAGTTCATGACACCCTTTTCTATTGCGTTGCAAATATGCCCGGTGCGGTTCCATTCACATCAACTTATGCACTCTCCAACGCCACCTTGCCTTATGCATTGGCCCTAGCAAATAAGGGTTGGCAGGCAGCCCTAGCAGCAGATCCAGCATTGGCTAAGGGACTTAATGTTCATGAGGGCAAGGTTTATTACCAAGCGGTCGCAGAAGCACATGGCTTGACCGCTCATAAGTGGACTTTTTAGTTTTCATTTCCTAAAGTCCGCCCTAGGTCACGAGTTCCAGCAATAAGCCCCGGCTAACTGGACGGCAACCCTCCACCGCGGTGGGGTGCTCCGGGTGAGGACCTGGTCGATTGCAAGGTGCATCGGCAAGCGCGGGTCTGTCAATGATTGTCAGGCCTTCAGCTATTTATTGTGAAAGGCTAGAAATGAAAAAACTTTTCAAAGTAATTCCACTTCTAATTGCAGCTTTAGTTTTGACTGCATGCTCTTCATCTGATGACAACTCAGCATCCAGTGAATCAACCACTTGCTCTCCAGAATCCTTAGCTACCGTTGAGGCTGGTGTTCTAACAATTGCAACAGGCGAGCCGGCATACTACCCATGGGTTATTGATGACAAACCAGAGTCAGGCGAAGGTTTTGAGGCTGCTGTGGCATATGCGGTTGCAACGCAGCTCGGATATGAGAACTCTGCGGTTAAGTGGGTGCGCACAACATTTGATGCGGCCATTACCCCTGGCCCAAAGAACTTTGATTTCAATATTCAGCAATACTCAATCACCGATGAGCGCAAGCAGGTCGTTGATTTCTCCAGCGCCTATTACAAATCCAATCAAGCGATTGTCTCCTTCAAGGGCAGCAAGCTAGATGGTGTAACGACTCTGCAGGGAGTTAAGGATGCTGGTGCCAAGCTTGGCGCGGCTGTTTCAACTACATCGCTAGATGTTATTGAAACTCAACTAGGGCTAAAGCCTTCAGTATTTAATGACAACGCTGCAGGTGTCACCGCTCTCAAGAACAAGCAGATTGATGGCTTGGTGGTAGATCTACCGACCGCCTTCTATCTTTCAGCTGTTGAAGTACCAAATGGCATCATTGTTGGACAGATTGATGGCAGCGATGCCGGAGATCAAGGATTTGGTTTACTTCTTTCCAAGGACAACCCAATCACCTCTTGTGTTTCACAAGCAGTTGACGCCATCCGTGACAACGGAACACTTCAGGCCATCGTTGATCAGTGGTTAGCTGCTTCAGCTGGTGCGCCAGTTCTTGGTTAATCAAGCTATCTAAAAGATGAAAGACAAATCAGGGCGTGGCTCCGACTCAGGGGCCACGCCTTATGATTTTGGTGGCCCTTGGCAGCCCAGTGAACTCGAGCTTGCTAGGAGAACGGCAAGGAGAGAGAAAAACAAAAGAAATGTACTGATTGCTGCGCTATCTAGTTTCCTAGTATTGGGTAGCTTAGTTTTGCTAATTGTTACCTCTCCAGGTTGGGAGAGTTTGCGAGATACATTTTTTAAATGGGCATATGGTGTTGAGGTATTGCCGAAGATCATAATGGGTTTTGGTACTAACGCGATGCTCACAGTTATTGCAGGAACCTCGGTGGCTTTAATTGGATTAGCTATTGCGCTTTTGCGCACCTCGCGCTCACCAGCTCTTACACCTTTTAGATTTCTGGCAACGGTTTACGTGGATGTCTTCCGCGGTATTCCCATGTTGCTAGTTATTTTGTTAGTTGGCTTTGGAATTCCAGCCCTTCAAATCAAAGGCTTAACCAATAACGTTTTGGTTCTCGGCACTATCGCTGTAATCATTACTTATTCAGCTTATGTCGCCGAGGTGATTCGCTCTGGAATCTTGACGGTGCATCCCAGCCAAAGGGCGGCGGCGAGATCTCTGGGATTGAGCAATGCTCAAACTCTGCGCCATGTCGTTTTGCCCCAAGCGCTTAAGCGGGTAACTCCACCATTACTAAATGATTTAGTGGCGTTAATCAAAGACACTGGCCTTGTCTCAATTCTCGGAGTAACCGATGCTGTGCGCGCGGCCCAAATACAAACCTCAAAAAGCTTTAATTACACCCCATATGTTATGGCGGCGATCGTCTTCTTGCTGATAACTATTCCTTTAACAAGGTTCACCGACCGGATGCTCCGGAATTCTTTGGAGAAACAAAATGCGCAGGGGCAAGCATGAGCACACCTGTCCTTCGCCTAGAAAAGGTTAGAAAGAGTTTTGGTGATGAGTTAGTACTTGAGGACATCACCCTAAGCGTTCCGGAGCACACAGCAACAGTCTTTATTGGTGCATCCGGCAGCGGTAAATCAACTCTACTGCGCTGTATAAATCTTTTAGAGCAGGTTGATGATGGCCAAATTCTGCTGGATGGAGTTGATATTTCCGCTGCAGATGCCAATCCAGATGAGGTCCGAAAGAATCTCGGGATGGTCTTTCAATCATTTAATCTTTTTCCTCATATGACGGTATTAGAGAACATAATTTTGGCACCGACGAGAGTTCAGGGTGTAAGTAAAGAACAGGCCATAAGTGAAGCTAAGCAGTTGCTAGATAAATTTGGTTTGCGGGAAAAGGCTAATCAATATCCAGATCGGCTAAGCGGTGGGCAGCAACAAAGAGTTGCCATTATTCGCTCCCTAGCTCGCCACCCCAGATTACTTTTATTGGATGAAGTGACAAGTGCATTGGATCCAGTTTTGGTTAATGAAGTATTGAGCACCGTTAAAGAGTTGAAGGATGACGGCATGACCATGGTTTTGGCTACCCATGAGATGGGCTTTGCTAAACAGGTAGCTGATGAGGTTTGTTATATTCAAAACGGCAGAATCTTGGAGTGGGGAAAGCCCAGTCAAATTCTAGAAAACCCACAGCTTCCAGACACTAGAGAGTTCCTACGTCGCGTCCATGATGCGGGACGTTTGTAAATTCGCTGGACAACACCGGCAACTCTGTTCTAGATTTTGCACAGGTCACGAGCTCCAGTTTTAAGCCCCGGCTAACTGGACGGCAACCCTCCACCACGGTGGGGTGCTCCGGGTGAAGACCAGGTCGATAGCAAGGCGCAATCGACAAGCGTGGGTCTGCCAA
>JBEDAQ010000014.1:0-2931 GCA_041177685.1 Actinomycetota bacterium
AGCTGCCAATCCTCATTCATAACCAGGAAGTTGGCCTTCTTGCCTATGGCAATGTCACCGACTTCGGCAGCATCTAGATATGAAGCGGGTCTGGCGCAGTACATCTGCACCGCATCAACCGGGTTCATGCCCAGAAGATTTATCGCGGTAGCGAAAGCTTTATCCATAGTCAATGTACTGCCTGCAAGTGCACCGCCATTTTTTAAACGCGCAACTTGGTCAACTACTTGAACCGGTAACTCACCTAACAAATATTCTCCATCAGGTTGTCCGGCAAATGGCGCAGCGTCGGTAATTCCAATAATTCTAGAGTTTGCAGTAGCTAGAAAATCCTTAATTACATTAAACGGTACATGAGCTCCATCAAGAATTAACTCCAAACCAAGATTTGAATTATGCAGCACACTTGAAATTAGAGTTGATTTATCTGAGTAATCCTTTTTCATGCCATTGTAAAGATGGGTAACTAATTTGGCGCCGTTTTCGATAGCTTTATTAACTACTTCAGCACTTGCTGCACTATGACCAATTGCAACCATCACTCCATTTCGAGAAAGGTAGGAGATTGCATCTAATGCGCCATCAATCTCTGGAGCAATAGTTATGTGTTTGACCTTCTTACTTTCAACCAATTTCTCTAAATCACTTGCTGTAGGAGTTGTTAAATACTCAGCTTTATGAGCGCCGCAGTGAGCGTGAGAAATATAGGGACCCTCTAAATGAACTCCGATTACATTGCGCGCTAAATTCAGATTTTTAAGTTTAGTAAGGATTGAATTAATCGGTTCGGAAACAAAACTAGCCAACATGGTTGTGGTTCCAGATTTGAGATGAAACTCGCCTGCTCTTGGATCAATTGAGCTATCAAATCCACCGCCACCGTGACAATGAATATCAACGAATCCGGGAATTACAGCACCATCAAGATTGATGGCATCAGCCGCCGATCCAAAATCGATTGCGGTAATCAGACCATTTTCGACTTGGATGGTGCGCTCTTTCAAGACCCCCGAGCCGGTGATGATCTGAGGGGCAAAGAACTTCATACCCCCATGATTTCACGGCTTTATCGGGGTTTTTCACAAAAACGTTATCTATCTGACACCAATAATCACTTTTCCACGGGGGCCAGGCTCGATACGTTTGCGCCCAATCTCTCACCCTCGAGAGAAACCTAGGAGAGACAAATGTCTTTGAAGAAAGTTCTTACCGGTGCTGGTGCGGTCGTAACCTCACTCGCTCTGGTTTTCGCAGGAACCACTCCTGCAACAGCTGCAAAGGTTCCATCATCAAAAGCAAATGCTGGCGATGAGTGCGGCCGTGCTGGCATGGTGGCAAAGGGTCGCGGTGTTGAAGGTTCTGATCTTCGTTGCACCAAAGTTACCTTCGGTACATTTAAGGATTCACTACGTTGGTGGTACCCAGATTTGAAGCCACTAACAACTATTGACTGGACAGTTCCAGCAGGTCCTGGCGGTTACTCAGCAACAACAGATGCAATCGCTAAGACTTTGATTAAAGAAGGTCTGCTAACTTCGCAAACAACTGATTTCAAGCCAGGTGCCGGCGGCACAACTGGTTTGGCACACTTCCAGACCATTAAAGGCAAGCAGAACTCCGCATTGATTATCGGAATTGCTCTAACCGGTGGTATGGCACAGGTTGCGAACAAGAACACATCAGATCTTCTTGCTTCAACACCAATCGCGCGAGTAATGCGTGAGTACAACGCAATCTTCGTTCCAGCAAACTCCAAGTACAAAACACTTAATCAGTTTGTTGAAGATGTGAAGGCAAATGGCCGCGCTGTCGCTGTTAGCGGCGGAAATGTCGGCGGCGTTGACCATCAGGTTGTTGGTGCACTTATGAAGACAGCAGGTGTTCCAATCAGCAAACTTAACTATGTAGTTGGTACCGGATCTGAACCACTAACTAAGGTTCTAAGCGGCGCAGCTCCTGTTGGCGTTATCGGCGTTGCCGATGTATTGCCATATGTAGCTGATGGCAAGTTACGAATTCTTGGTATCTCTGCACCAAAGCCAATTGCTGGCGTAAAGGCAAAGACCTTCGTGCAGCAGGGTTATAACCTGGTTTATGGAAACTGGCGCGGCATCATGGCTCCAGCTGACATTACTGAGGCAAATCGCATCAATTTCGTGAAGGTTATTGATGTAATGCGCTCCACCTCAACCTGGAAAGAGGTTCTAGCTACCAATAAGTGGTACGACGAATTCTCCGGAGGTAAGGATTTCGGCGCATTCTTAAAGACCCATATCCCAGAGATCAAAGCTTTCATCTCTGAAATCGGTCTCTAAGAAAAAATAGATGACAAAAATAACCCGAGCGGTAGTTGCTGAAGCGATATTTGCTTTTGGCTTCCTACTTCTCGGGTTATTTGTTTTGTATGACGCTTTCACACTTGAAGAGCCCGGTGTTTATTCGGTAGTAAGTCCAAAGACTTTTGAGTACATAATTGGTGGCTTTGCTACCTTTATTGGAACGCTTTTAATAGTAGAAGTTGTGCGCGGCCAATATGGTTTAGCAGAAGGAACGGAAATCGGCCAAACCTTTTTGCCCCCCGATATTAAGACTATGTCGATTGTTATCGGCTCTATGTTGTTACATGTGTTTTTAATTGAGTCAGCGGGATATATCGCGGCCGCAACCGTAACTTTTTATGGAATTACCTTTGCCTTCGGTTCTCGTAAGTTTTTAAAAGATATTGCTATTTCATTTATTTTTGCGGTCGTTGTTTACTTTGTATTTTCTAAAGGGTTGAGAATTTTCTTACCGGATGGCTTTTTTGAAAACCTCTTAGGTTTAGCCAGAGAGGTAGAAGGATAAATGGAAAATCTCAATCTGCTACTTGAAGGATTTGGCAACGCGCTCTCAGCGCAAAACTTGATGTATGGATTGCTTGGAACATTTCTT
>JBEDAQ010000015.1:0-17416 GCA_041177685.1 Actinomycetota bacterium
CCTCAATACGGTTTCGGTTGAATGCTTTCAGAACTAATCCGCGCAATCTGGTGTGCTTTGGTGGTTCGCTATCCAAAATGGAGTCTGAATGTAGCCAATTGAAAACACTCCACTCTGACTCCGGAACTCGATCCTGATAAATCCGGCCTAATCCCTTATTGCGCAAAACCTCATTAGCATCACGATGGGTTGCGGCGAGAAATACATTCAACTCTGGATGCCAGATTGGTTGATTAGATTTACGTAACTCAGCAAGGTGCGGATATGGATTCTCAATTACCGCAGAGTTACGAAAATCAATCATGTGACAAATCCTATCCTTAATGAATCGACTTAAATGCGGCAGCCTGAGCTTTTTTATTCATCTCTACTAAATCTTCAATAGTCCAGTTATGGATGTTGCCTATCAACTCATACTCGCGGCTTAAAATCGTATTACTCATCAATCTATTATCGGTATTTAGAGCGATGTTAAACCCTAGATCATGAAGTACCGCTGCTGGATGACTCTCATAATCTGTAGCCGCACCAGTTTGTAGATTTGAGGTTGGTGCCATTTCGAGATGAATCTGCAGATCTCTTACCATCTGCGCATCATCTGAAAGCTTTGGGGTATCTCCAGATAAATCAATCTCATCAATCAATCTAACGCCATGCCCAATTCGCTTGGCGCGACAGTTAGTGATGGCATCCCGCATAGATTCGAAAGGGGCGGCCTCGCCGGCATGAATTGTGTAAGGAAAACCTTGGTCATGCAGCAGATCAAAGGCCGCTCGATGATTGCTAGCTGGAAAACCTAACTCCGCTCCTGCGATATCAAATCCCACCACGCCTTTATCGCGGAATTTCAAGGTAGTTTCCGCTACTTCAAGCGAGCGGTTGGTATGGCGCATTGCGCAGGCGATGAAATTAGTTTCAATCGACCGATTTAGCGATTTTGCTTCAATTACACCCTCCGAAATTCCCTGCAACGTTGCCTCGATCACCTGTGAAATCGAGAGTCCACCTTGGGTGAACAACTCTGGCGCTCCGCGTACCTCAGCATAAACCACACCATCCAGCGCTAGATCAATCACGCACTCCCGGGAAACACGAACTAGATTTTCATAACTTTGCATTACCGCAATGGTGTAATCAAAGTTTTTTAAGTATTTCTCTAGAGAGCCCTCATTGCAGCTAGCAAAAATTCTTTCCTGTAATAACTCTGGTTCATTTGCGGGTAATTCCAGATTGATTTGCCGTGCAATCTCAATAATAGTTTGAGGTCGCAAACCACCATCTACATGGTCATGAAGTAAGACTTTTGGTAATTCGGCAATAACTTTTGCTGTTAACAAGGAACTCAGCTGATTAACTAAAGATTGTCCGGACCAAAAGCCCAAGGTAAGAGATCCGATAAAGGTGCTGGACCCTCTGGTGTCATAAATTGAGTATTTGGAGTGCTGTGCTCCCAAAGTAATTGACGACAACGTCCACAAGGAGAAAGCGCATTTCCATGTGCATCTACACAGTAAATCGCCCGCAGAATTGATCGGCCGGTCAAAATTAAATTAGAGACTAAGCCACACTCGGCACAGAGCCCCAATCCATAACTTGCATTTTCGACATTGCAGCCGCTTACGATTCGACCATCCTCAGTGAGTGCTGCAACCCCTACAGGAAAATTTGAATAAGGCGCATAAGCCTTTTTCATCGCTGTAACAGCTGAACTTTGTAACTCTGACCAGTTTATTTCGCTCATATCGCCAGTTTATTGCGAAGTGAGCATTTTGCGAAGGGTTTCTTCAATCACATCCATCACCTGGGCCGCTTTGGATTTAGCGATGGAAAGCTCGCCCTGGGTTACCACCTCGATATAACACTTTATCTTCGGCTCAGTTCCACTAGGTCTAATGATGATTCGAGTTCCACCCTCTAAAAACATTCTCACTCCGTTGGTGGGAGGAAGGTGATCCTTCGGCGCCTCTAAGTCATCAAATTGAATCAACTTGTAGCCACCGATTTGTTCTGGGGTCTTTTCCCGGAATCTTCCCAATGTATCTGCTATCTGCTTGACGCTTGTGGTACGGACTGAGATTTGGCGCGTGGCGTGGAAACCATGTCTACTCCAAATTTCATCTAGTAAATTTAAAATTGTCTTACCTTCAGCGGCTAGATCAGTTGCCATCTGCACCATCATCAAAGCTGCGCTAATTCCATCTTTGTCATTTACTGAGCTGGTATCAACCGCATATCCCAAAGCTTCCTCGTAGGCGAAGCAAAGATTTGGCAATTTTGATAACCACTTAAATCCAGTTAGAGTTTCTTGAAATTTAATTCCATAATGCTTAGCAATCTTGCTCACAACAGTTGAAGAAACAATTGAGTTAGCCATTACGGAGTTGGCTGCGGGTTTGTGTTGGGCTATGTATTCAGCCAAGAGCGCACCCACCTCATCGCCACGCAACATACGCCAACCAGAAACAGGGTCTTTAACAGCAACAGCACAACGATCTGCATCGGGATCATTTGCAATTACTAAATCAGCGTTTTCTTCAGCAGCGGTCTTAAGAGCTAAATCAATTGCACCGGGCTCTTCGGGATTTGGAAAGGCAACAGTTGGAAAATCTGGATCTGGTTGCGCCTGAGCAGTCACAAGTACTGGCGCTGGAAAGCCCGCATTAACAAAAACTTTAGTAAGGGTTTCCGCACCAACTCCGTGCATGGCTGTATAGACAACCTTCAAATTCCCAGGATTATTAGCCAATTTTGCGGTGGCGGATATGTATGCATCAACATCATCTTCACTCAAAACCGTCCACCCGGCTGCTCTGGGAAGAGACGGGAGGGGCGCAACCTGTGAAATCTCACTTGAAATCTGGGCATCTGCCGGAGAGATTATCTGAGAGCCATCATAGAAAACCCCGTCAACAGTGCCACCGAGATAAACCTTGTAACCATTGTCTTGCGGCGGATTGTGACTTGCCGTCACCATGATTCCAACATCACAGTTTAGTTTTCTTGTCACAAAAGCTAGAACTGGTGTTGGTAAAGGTCGCGGTAAAACATAAACATTAAAGCCAGCACCCATCATTATTTCCGCAGTGTCTTGGGTGAAATCTTCAGATCCATATCTAGCATCTCGGCCAATCGCTACTGAGTCCATGCCATGCTTTTTCATGTAACTTGCGATACCGGCTGCGGTCTTAGTAACAACCGCCCGATTCATTCGAGATGGACCTGGCCCTAGTGCGCCACGCAAACCTGCTGTGCCAAACTCTAGGAAACCAGAAAAACATGAATTTAGCTCTGCTTCATTTTTCGACTCTAACAACTCACGCAGTTGAGCACGGGTCTTCGGATCAGGATCCTCTGCAATCCATTTTTCTACCTGCTCAACTAAATCTGGAGAAAGCGGTTTTTCCATAGTGGAAACCTACTACTCAGAGGCTCGTTTCAATAACTCCAACAAATAATCCTCAGGTGCTCCAGCTTCGCGAGCGGCCGCCAACATGATTTCCAAATAACGTTTTGAAGGAACTCCGCCTTCAAATGAGTTTAAGACATATACATAACAAAGCGAGGATCCATCTAAAGTTTCCACTCGAACCCTGATCTTGCGATAGAGATCTGTAGTTACTCCCTCCCACTCATCTAAAGCGTTTTCATCTGCTGTTGTGAGGTCATAAATCGAAACAAAAACGCTGCCTGATGGATCCTCCGCAAGTGTGGCTACCGCCCCTTCCCAGCCAATCTCCTCGCCACCGAAAGTTAACCGCCAACCACGCAGCCATCCCGTGCCGCGATGCGGGGAGTGAGGGGCACGCAGCAGCATCTGTCTCGGATCCAGGTTAGAACCGTAGGCGGCATACAAAGTCATGAGAGTAAATCAAACCATTCGTAACCGAGTTTGTTAACAGCGTTACGGATTAAAGGCAAAGAAAGACCGATGACATTGGAGGTCTCACCCTCGATTCGTGAGATAAATGGCGAGCTCAAGCCATCAAGGGTAAAGCCGCCAGCAACGTTTAATGGCTCACCGGTAGCAACATAACTCTCAATCTCTTTATCACTCATCTCTGCGAAAAAAACTTTGGTTGATGCGATATCGCTAATCTCGATCTGCTTCTGGGTGTCGATTATGCAATGCCCTGTGTGAAGGACGCCAGATTTCCCGCTAAGTAATTGTGCACGTGAGATTGCATTTTCTGGAGTTAATGGCTTTCCTAGAGAGATTCCCTCAAATTCAAATGTGGAATCACAGCCAATCACTAAAGCTGGCGTTGACATACTTTTCGCAACTGTATGCGCCTTTACAATCGCCAAGGCGATAACAAGTTCTATGGGGGAGAGCGTGGAGTAAGCGGCATTTTCTTCATCTACGCCGCTAACGATTACCTCTGGGTTAATTCCAGCGTTTTGCAAAAGCCTTAGCCTTGAGGGTGAGGCAGATGCCAGAACTACCTTTGGTGCCACAGTCTTAACTTCTACCTAGAGCTCTAAATTTCCAGCCGGCCGCAACCCATGCCTCACGATCGAGGGCATTGCGGCCATCAATAATGGCGGCAGATTTCACTAACTTAAGAGCTAGTTTTGGATCAATCTCTCGATACATTTTCCACTCAGTCAAATGCAAAACGATATCGGCATCACGCAAACACTCATCTATGTCGGTCGTGTAATGCAACTCAGGGTGACGAACTCGGGCAGGTTCGATTGCCTTAGGGTCATGTACAACAACACTTGCTCCCGCAGCGTGGATTTGAGCCGCAATATCAAGGGCAGGGGAGTCTCGAACATCATCGCTATCAGGTTTGAAAGCCCCACCCAATACCGCAATCTTCTTTCCCTTTAGATCATCTCCAATATCTGCACGGACCAAATCAATCATCCGTTGCCGAGCTCTTAGATTAATAGAGTCAATCTCTCGCAAGAACTCAAGTGATTGCTCAGCACCCAACTCTTGAGAACGGGCCATAAACGCCCGAATATCTTTTGGCAGACATCCGCCACCAAATCCAATGCCGGCTTGTAAGAAACGGGAACCAATTCTTGGGTCGTAACCAATTGCTTTTGCTAATACCGTTACATCTCCACCAGCGGCTTCACATATTTCCGCCATCGCGTTGATGAAAGAGATTTTGGTCGCTAGAAATGAATTTGCCGCAACTTTAACTAGTTCGGCGGTGGGCAAATCCGCCTTGATCCATGGAACATCATTTTTTAATAATGATTGATAGACCTCTTTCAAAACCTGTTCTGCTTTATCGGAGGTAACTCCAACAACCAGGCGATTAGGTCGCAAGGTATCTTCCACCGCAAAGCCTTCACGGAGAAACTCGGGATTCCAGGCTAATTCAAGGTTTGGATTTGAAACTTCCAATTCTCTTTTCAATCTCTCCGCGGTTCCGACCGGCACCGTTGATTTTCCAACCAAAAGTGAACCTGTTTTGGCATGTTCGGCAACCGCTTTGAAAGCTGCATCCACATAGGTTAAATCGGCGGCAATCCCATCTTTTTGTTGAGGGGTGCCAACACAGATAAAGTGCACATCACATTCATCAAGCTGTGAGAAATCAGTTGTGAATTTAAGGCGACCGCTATTCAGCTCTTGGGCAAGCAGCTCCTCTAAATGAGGTTCGAAAAATGGTACTCGGCCACTTTGAAGTTGGGTGATTTTGTTTGCATCTACATCTACTCCAACCACCTCAAAACCAAGTGAGGACATGGCTGCTGCATGGGTAGCGCCCAAATAACCGGTTCCTACTACGGAAAGCTTAAGCATGGTGCGAAAAGCCTAGCCCTTGCAAGGGTTGTCGGCCGCACTTCCGGTATTGAATTTATCGACGATGCTCGGTGAAGCGGATGGGTCCGCCTTAACTTTGTCCAGCAAAGCCTCATCATTTTTAATTCTGGAGAATAACTCTGGAGCTAATTCTGGGTCCCACAAAACCGCACCACTGACACCATTTTTGCGGTAGTTGTAATACTTCAAGGGAATGGTCAAAGTTCTTACATTTGTGGCAGACAGATTGCGCAGTTGTTTACCCAGCGTTAAGAGATCAGATTGATTTAAGCCCTCATCTGTTACAACGCTATCTAAAGCTGATCCGATGAAATCAACCATCTTTACCGGATTCAATAAAACTCCAGCGCTAGTGGCTTTGCGCAACATGGCCCCAGCAAACTCTTGTTGACGTTTCATTCTTCCTAAATCGCCAAGACCATCAAAATAACGGGTACGAACATATTTTAGTGAATCAATTCCATCTAATACATGACGTCCTGCAGGTAACACTAGATGACTCTTTGGATCGTCAATATCTCGTTTGGTGCATATTTCAACACCACCAAGTGCATCAACCATTCTGACAAAGCCGACAAAGTTGACCTCAATGTAATGATCTATACGTAAACCAGACATCTCTTCAAAAGTTTGAATCAATAAAGGGGCTCCGCCCCAATTAAAGGCAGAGTTAATCTTTGAGTAGCTAGCTGGAATTACCTCGCCTTGTGTATTTTTGTGTTCCGGGATTCGAGCGTATGAATCTCTTGGAATTGAAATAATCGCAGCCTTATCCCGTTTCTTTGAGACATGAACCAACAACATAGTGTCAGAGCGTTTTCCTGCAGCAACCTCAGTTCCGCCCACCTTCAATTTTTTAATTTCAGCTCTAGTTAGACCCTCGCGGGTGTCAGATCCCACAATCAGATAATTAACAGCACTTGATTCCTTTTTCGGTCGGTCATTCAATCCAGCAAATGCATCAATCTTGGGGATAGCCGCTGTGATTCGGCCTAGTCCTACCCAGGAGATTGCCGAAATCGCCACAATAGATATGGAGAGAATCGTAAAGAAACGAATTGCCCGTGGTGATTTCACAGGGCTTAGCGTAATTGGGCGATAGCGTTTGAACGTTATGACCACCCAATCTCAGCACGGTGATAAATCCCACCCAAGGGATTTTCCGCCTGTATCAATAATTCTCACCGTATTAAATGAGGAAAGCCATCTTCGCAGCGCTATTCAGGCAGCACTCAACTCTGATTATCAAGGTGAGATTGAGATAGTTGTTGCGGTAGCTCCCTCTAAAGATCAAACCATGCAGATTGCTCGTGAAATTGCTTTGCAAGATTCTCGAGTCAAAGTGATAGAAAATCCATCGGGCAAAACCCCTTCTGGATTAAATGCTGCGCTACAAAACTCTCAACATGAAATTGTGGTCCGAATCGATGGTCACTCTGAAATTGAAAATGATTACATCAGCAAGGCGGTAGCAACTCTAGGGCGAACCAGTGCAGTCAATGTCGGTGGCGTTATGGCTGCCGAAGGTGTAACCAATTTTGAAAAAGCAGTAGCGCGCGCGATGCGTTCACCAATTGGGGTTGGTGCCGCAAAGTTTCATACTGGAGGCTCTGAAGGAGCTACCGACACGGTTTACCTAGGAGTTTTTCGACGCAGCGCAATTGAAGCAATTGGGGGATATGACGAAGAGTTTGTTAGAGCCCAAGATTGGGAGATGAATTTTCGATTGCGGGAAAAAGGCGGAGTAATCTGGTTTAACCCTGATCTCAAAGTTACCTATCGACCGCGTAACTCCGTAAGAAAATTAGCAAAACAATACTTTGAGTATGGTCGCTGGCGCCGCATGGTCTCCAGAACCCATAAAGGCACCATTAATTTCCGCTATTTAGCGCCGCCGGTAAATTTAGTTATAAATCTTCTCTCAATCTCACTTGGGGCTTTGTTATCACCTTACTTCCTGATTCCAACAGCCACATATGTTTTGGTCATACTCCTTTCATCTGCCTACATAGGTAAGAGCTGGAAGGAAAGAATCAGGTTGCCAATAGTTTTGATTACCATGCACTTTTCCTGGGGATTTGGTTTCATTTCATCTCCACGCAACCTAATAAAGCGTTAAATCCTGCGCGCTGCGGTACCCTAAGAAATATGAGTAAAAGAATGCACTTCCTCACTTCTTTTACAGTGTTAATCACTGCGTTGTCGCTGCTGTCTGGAGTCAAGCAGTCCAGCCCAGCCCAAGCACAAAGCAAAATCCCCACCGAGTTTAGATTTTTTGGATCCGGATATGGTCATGGTGTCGGCATGAGCCAGATCGGCGCCCGCGGCCAAGCGCTCGAGGGAAAAACCGCCAACGAAATTTTGAATTACTACTATCCCGGCACCTCGGTTACCCCATATCCCGATAATCATTTAATCCGAGTCAATGTCGCTAATTTAGTTAATTCGGTATCTCTAAAACCAGTTGAACCTACTGGGCAAGTTGTTTTGTATCGCGGAGATATTCCACTTGGTGAAAACCCAGAACCATTTGGGGTTTACACAGGAGACACCACCCTACTCTTTACTAATTTTGCCGGAACTGTTGTGCCGGTTCCTTCATCGCCGACCGCAAAGTACGCTGCGATAAACCCTGAAACGGCTTGGACCGTTAGATGGGAAACCAGCACCACAACTATCACAGTTACAAATGCCACCACCACTAGCCGATACAAGTATGGCCAAATAGTTTTCAAGAGTGTGAAAAATCTTCTGAGTTCCTATCTCGCCGTAACAAACACCTTACGTCTACATGATGAGTATTTATGGGGAATCGGAGAGGTGCCATCCTCCTGGCCAGCAGCTGCTCTGGAAGCACAAGCAATTGCCGCCAGAACTTACGCTTTGGGTAAGTTAAGTCGTATCCGACCGGAGTGTGACTGCAATATTTACAACACCACGGTTGATCAGAACTTTGTCGGATACGTAAAAGAGACTGAACCAATTTGGGGAATCAAATGGAAGGAAGCGGTCACCAGAACCTTTGTTGATGCGGATAACGCTTTGACGGTAACTTTAAATGGTCGTCCTATTAGTGCTTTTTATTTTTCATCTAGTGGAGGTCAAACTCAAAATGTTAAAGATGTGTGGGGGAACCCTATTGATTATCTGCAAGGTGTTCCAGATCCATGGAGTTTAGATCCGCAGATTAATAAGAGGTATGCGTTGTGGTCCCGGTTTGTTCCGCAACAAACCATGGCACAGGCTTTCGGCCTGCCAGATGTGGTCTTTTTCTCGGTTAACTCTCGAACCCCAACGGGCAGCATCTCCTCCATAACTGGATTTTCTTCAACGGGTGCAAGCGTGACATTAACCGGCGAGGTGTTCCGTTCGAGAGTGAAGCTTCCTTCTACCTGGATTCATAACTCCAGGCCAATAATCAGATTGCCATTTGTTGCTACTGATTGTTCAGAAACTCCGGCACCAGTTGTGCCACTTTGTCGCATCTAACTTGTCGAATATAAAAGTTTTTAATTAGCGTGCAGAGCAGCGTTTAGGCCGCCCCAGGTCCCTGATTTAGGCAAGGCTTCGAGCGCTCCAGTTTGTGAGTTTCTTCTAAATAACATTCCGTTTACTCCTGATAGCTCACGGGCATTTACAACCGCACCATCTGGCAATTTAACTTTAGCTCCTGCTGTCAAATAAAGTCCCGCTTCGATAACACAATCATCACCTAATGAGATACCAAGACCAGAGTTAGCTCCTAGTAAAGTTTTTTTGCCGATGGAGATAACCTCTTTTCCACCACCGCTAAGAGTGCCCATGATTGACGCACCGCCACCAATATCTGATCCATCTCCAACAACCACTCCGGCTGAAATTCTTCCCTCAACCATAGAGGCGCCTAAAGTGCCAGCGTTAAAGTTAACAAAACCTTCATGCATAACAGTTGTGCCGCTAGCTAAGTGCGCGCCTAAACGAACTCGATCGGCAACAGCGATTCGCACCCCTTCCGGAATTACATAATCAACCATGCGGGGAAACTTATCTACTCCATAAACCGCCACATAACCATGTTTTTCCTGCAGCTTCTGTCTCACCTTTGTAAAAGTGGAAACAGCACAAGGACCAAAAGAGCTCCAGACCACGTTATTTAGTACTCCGAAAATTCCATCCAGCTTTAGACCATGTGGTTTCACTAATCGATGTGACAATAAATGCAACCTCAAATATGCATCTGAGACATTTGCAGGCGGTGCATCTAAGTCGATCTCTAACTCAACATATTGTTTTGAAACGTCCCGAACTGAATCCGGCTGAAGTAACCCGCTCAAATCTGGAGCTTTTGACTTATCCAAGCCACCCAAACCCAGAACCGGAAAGAATGTATCTAGAACAGATCCATCTGAGGAGATGGTCGCTACTCCAAATCCGAAAGCGCTGCGGTTTCCGCTCTGTGTTTCATTCATGGGCAAACGCTACCAATACGGTACCGGGATAACTCAAACGAGCATCTAGAGTTGAGTTATGAAGATAGCTGTCTATTGCGCATCATCAACCGCGGTCTCGCCGGAAAATCTCCAATTAGGTTTTGATCTGGGAGCGGCAATCGCCCAACAAGGTCATGAATTGGTTTGGGGCGGCGGGGCTATTTCAGTGATGGGCGAGGTTGCCAAAGGTGCACGCCAATTTGGTGGCAAGACCATTGGCGTTATCCCAGAACGATTGATGAATGTTGAGTTCATAGATCATGACTCCAGCGAACTTCATGTTGTTGCCGACATGAGAGAGCGCAAAGGCTTAATCGAACGGCTCTCTGATGGATTTATAGCTCTGCCGGGTGGCATCGGAACCTTAGAGGAGTTTTTTGAAATTTGGGTGGGACGTTATCTAGGCTTTCACAATAAGCCAATTGCGGTACTTGACCCTTCTAGTGTTTATCAAACGCTGCGAATAGCTCTTGATGATTTAACAACGAGAAATTTTATGAAGCCAGGCCAGCATGAGTTAGTAAAATGGTGCAGTGAAATTACCGAAGCCCTTAACCATGTAGACAATTCGTCGAAATAAGTTGCGTAATTTTCTACTTTAAGTGAATTAGGAGTTAAATGTGTTAGAAGAGTTTCGAGTCACCGTGACCGCTAATGGAGAGATAAATAAGGTTTGGGAGAAGTTAGTGGATTGGAAATCCCAAGGTGATTGGATGGCTTTAACAAAAGTTAGCTCTAGTGTTGATGAGGGTGGAGTATCTGGAATAGGTACGGAGATTTCAGCCTTTACTGGAGTTGGTAAATTTGGTGTTTTGGACAAGATGCGGGTTACCAAATGGGAGCCACCAATTTTCTGCGCTGTTGATCATTACGGTAGATGGATTAAGGGGATTGGTGAGTTTCAATTAACTCAAATCTCACCCGACAAAGTTAGATTTGATTGGTATGAAAAAATTATTGCTCCGAAGTTTTTATTAGCATTGGTCAAACCCGGCATAATCCTCGCCGTTACCTATTCACTCAGGAAATTCGCACGTAGCTGCGCCATGAGTTAGCTACCTGTTTGCGCGCTAGCCAGTAACCTTAAGGTTGTGGAAACCCCGACATTGGCAGAGTTAATCGACTCGCTACCTGAGGAGGAGCGGGTGGTATTGACCCTGCACTATATGCGCCAACTTTCTGTTACTGAGATTGCAGGCAGAATTGGGGTACCGGAACGTGCTGTGAGCGCAGTTTTGGCGTCAGCGAGAGCGAGATTGAGCTCGGCTTTCAATTTCCCCTCAGGTAGCTAGATACGAGATAATTCGCGCCTTGCAGAGAGTTAGCGCAAGCTAATCTAGAGAAAGGGCCCCACCAATGGCAGCCATGAAACCCCGCACTGGCGATGGACCAATGGAAGTTACCAAGGAAGCCCGCAGCTTGGTTATGCGCATTCCACTAGAAGGTGGCGGAAGATTAGTCGTCGAACTAAATCAAGAAGAGGCCCGTAACTTGGCCGATGTTCTAAACGCCTCGATCGCACTTCTAAAGAAGTGAACCGACCGATTCCGAAACTCGGATCGGTCAAGTATCCGAAACAACTCTCGGAGCAGTTTTTCAAGAAATTTACTCATATCGCATTGCCCTTAATTTCAAAGGATGGCGATCTGCAGATTGATATAAGCAAAAAAGAGATTAAATCCTTAGAGGAGATTTTTAGCATCTCTTTTGCTAGTGAGATAAAGAAACACGGTGCTGGCATTACTGCCAAAGCTGGAGAGTTAATAGATATTCCAGTTTTAGATAAAGAAGTAAAAAGAGTTATTTTGGTTGCAGTAGGAAATCGCTCAGAGATTGATATCCGAAAGGCAGCAACCGCATTAGGAAGAAAAGTTAAGGCAAGCAAAGCTACTTCAATTTCCTTTCTGGCCGAAAATGGCAAAGCAGCGCAGATTCATTTTCTTGGTACTGCTCTTGCGACATATTCCTGGAGTCAAAAGAGCGCAGCAAAACCAGATACTCCAGAGATTAATTTGGTGGGGGATTTTGCTGAGATTTGTGAACGATCTGCAATTTTGCTCGAAGCAACCTGGAAAGCTAGAGATTTGATCCACACTCCATCAAATGTTAAATCTCCTAGTTGGATGGCGGAGCAAGCTAAGAAGTTTGCCAAGAAAAGTACATTGTCTGTGAAGGTTAAAGCTGGTAAGGATTTAGTAGAGTTTGGCGGCCTTTGCGCGGTCGGAAACTCGAGTCAAAAAAATCCACCTAGATTTGTAGAGGTTTCCTATAAGCCACGCGGGGTCAAGAATCCACTACACGTAGTCCTGGTAGGTAAGGGAATTACCTTTGATACTGGTGGAGTTTCATTAAAACGTCCTTACGACACGATGACCGCGATGAAAAGCGATATGTCTGGTGCCGCTGCGGTCTTGATGACCACAATTGCGGTGGCTGAATTGGAGTTACCCGTTAAGGTCACAGCTTTATTGATGCTGGCTGAAAATGCTTTATCCGGTACATCGCAAAGACCATCTGATGTCATCAAACATTATGGTGGAACCACCGTTGAGGTTATTAATACCGATGCAGAAGGTCGTCTAGTTTTGGCAGATGGTTTAGCTTATGCCGATAAGAATCTAGATCCCGATTACTTAATAGATGTAGCAACATTGACTGGCGCTGCAACACTAGGCTTGAGCCGCTATTACGGCGCTATGTACACCCGCGACAAGAAATTAGCGAATCAACTTTCAAATTTAAGTGATTTCACCGGTGATCGTATTTGGCATATGCCGCTGGTTGATGATTACGATGTTGCTTTAGCAAGTGATATCGCTGATTACAATCACACCGCTGACAAATTCAAATTTCAAGGTGGTTCAGTAACCGCCGCGTTGTTCCTTGAGAAGTTTGTCGGTAATCGCAAGTGGGCACATTTAGATATTGCTGGTCCAGCCCGTTCAGAGGTTGATGCTGGTGAAAATGTTAAAGGCGGAACCGGTTATGGAGTCCGATTGCTAACAGAGTGGATTGCCGGATTGTGATTCCAGAGATTGGCGACAAAGCCTTCGCAGAGCGGCTATTGGCAAACCGTGGTGATATGAAGCCATACTCAAACTCTTTTGTGCCAGAAACCGAGATTATGCAACGGGCGCGCGCTCGAGGCGCAGATATCGGAACCTATGACACCACTCCAGCTGTAGGTTCTTTACTGCGTTACATAACCCATTTGATCGGAGCGCATGCCATCGTTGAAGTTGGAACTGGTGCGGGCGTAAGTGGATTATGGATTTTCCAGAGTTTGGCGCAAAAAGGTTTGCTGACCTCAATTGATGATGAGGTTGAAAATGCAAAACTTGCAAAACAGGCTTTTGATGAGGCTGGGATTAATGCTTCGCGATACCGTTTGATAACTGGAAATAGCCGGGAAATTGTGGGCAAATTGGCGGATAGTCTTTATGACATCTTTGTCTTGAGAAGAAGCTCTGATTTGCTCGAGAGCGTAGAAAACGCTTACCGCTCTCTTCGTCCTGGAGGGGTTTTAATTATTGATCGAGCTCTTCTTGCCGGCAAGGTAGCTGATCCAACACAACGTGATCCAGAGACCATCGCGTATAAAGAGGTAATAAAGGTAATTAAAGAGTCCCCGAATCAATGGTTACCGATGTTGTTACCAGTTGGCGATGGTGTCTTAATCGCTACAAAAGTCGAATCATTAGGATAAGAAGATGTTCGGAATTGGTATGGGGGAGTTCCTAGGACTTGTTGTTCTAGGTCTATTCCTAGTTGGTCCTGACAAACTTCCTAACGCAGCGCGGGATTTTGCTCGGTTTTTACACAAGGTACGTAACTTCACCTCATATGCCTCAAAAGAGTTAAAGGAAAATCTAGGACCGGGTTTTGAAGATTTAGATGTAACAGATTTGACTCCAAAGAATTTAGCAAAGAAGGTTATTGGCAACGCCATGGATGATGTGAAGGGCGAGGTTAAGCCAGTTGTCGGCGAGATTAAGCGCCAAAGTAAAGATATAAAAGAGGTTGCCAAAATAGATCCGGATCTTTTGTGAGCACATCGGTAATCCAAGAGATCAACGCCGCTCTCGCAACGGTTTCAGATCCAGAGCTACATCGACCGCTGCCAGATTTAGGGATGGTAGAGAAGGTAGATTTCGCTGATGGCAAGGCTGAGATAAAGATTCTTCTTACTATCTCCGGCTGTCCAATGCGTGATCGTCTGCAAAAAGATGTTACCGAAGCGGTCATGAGAGTTTCAGCGGTAAATCAAGTTGCCATTGAGTTTGGGGTAATGAATGAAGCGCAGAGAGATAATGTAAAGAAACTACTTCGTGGCGGAAGAGAGAAATTTATTCCTTTTGCTCAACCAGATTCATTAACCCGAGTCTGGGGTATCTCATCAGGCAAGGGTGGGGTTGGAAAATCCTCAGTTACAGTAAATCTTGCTGCGGCACTTTCTGCACGTGGATTTAAAGTAGGTGTGCTTGATGCTGATGTTTATGGGCATTCAATTCCAAGGCTGTTTGGTATTGAAGGGCAAAGACCAACCGCAATAGATCAGACCTTTATCCCAATCGAAGTTAATGGCATCAAAGTAGTTTCTATCGAGATGTTTAAACCTGATCGAGCTGATCCAGTTGCCTACCGCGGCCCATTGCTGCATCGAGTTTTGGAGCAACTGCTTAGCGATGCTTATTGGGGCGATTTAGATTTCCTTCTGCTTGACTTGCCGCCAGGCACCGGCGATATTGCAATCTCACTCGGTCAGTTGATTCCCGCCTCTGAAATTGTCGTTGTCACTACACCGCAAATTGCAGCTGCTGAAGTTGCCGAACGTGCCGGCAGAATTGCCCACCAACTTAAGCAGCACATCATTGGTGTAATTGAAAATATGTCTGCATACACCGATGCAAATACTGGTGCGAAAGTTGCGCTCTTTGGATCAGGAGGCGGGGAAGAAACCGCTAATCGACTAAGTACTTTGGTGGGAGCTCAGGTGCCTTTGGTTGGGGAGATTCCTTTTGAGATACAGCTTCGAGAGGGCGGCGATGCCGGAGAGCCAATAGTTTGGCAAAACCCAGAATCAGCTGCGGCTCAGGAGTTTTTCAAAATTGTTGACGTGCTAGCCCCAAGAAAGAAATCACTTCTTGGTGTTCGGCTGGGCGTCAGCACCTGATTTTTCCTCAATCAACTCTTTTATCTCAGCCACCAACTCTTTACGCATTGCAGCAATTTCTCGAACCATGAACTCAGTAACGGCAAGGTTACGTTCATCTCTAGCTCTATCCTCTTGAGAGGTAACCCGATCACGATCAGCTTGACGATTTTGCGCTAAGAGAATCAAGGGCGCGGCATAAGACGCCTGTAATGAAAGCAAAAGCGTTAAAAAGATGAAGGGATAATCATCAAACCGCAACTCGCTTGGCCCTAGCGAGTTCCATAAGACCCATGTAACTACAAAAGCTGTCATGTAAACCAAGAACTTTGCCGTGCCAATAAATCTTGCGAACTTCTCTGAGATTTGTCCAAAGGTTTCTGGATCATAGTTGGGACGTAAGGCGCGACGGGATTCACGCGGAGTCTCTAATCTTGAAATACGAGCCATTTCTCTACCTCCCTTTACGCGCTGCGCCAGTTTGCTGGCAATAGATGATCGAGTACATCATCAACTGTTACGGCGCCCAGTAATCTTTCATTTTCATCAACGACTGGAGCTGCAATTAAGTTGTAATTTGCCAAATGTTTAACAACATCATTTAGCGATGTATCTGGTGAAATAGCGTTGGTTTCCTTTTCGGCAACTATTCCCAGACTTAATGCGGGTGGTTCACGAAGTAATCGTTGCAAATGGACCACACCAACTAATCTGCCGGTGGGAGTCTCAAGAGGGGCGCGGCAGACAAAGACCTGCGCTGCTGAGGCAGGAGCTAAATCCTTGCTTCGTACAGCAGCCAACGCTTCTGCAACTGTTGAATCGGTGCTCAAAATGACGGGATCAGTTGTCATCATTCCACCTGCGGAGAAATCCTCGTACTCCATGAGGCGACGCACATCTTGCGCCTCGTCCTCTTCCATCATGTTGAGAAGTGATTCAGCTTTTTCTGCACCGACCTCACGCAAAACATCTGCGGCATCATCCGGTGCCATTTCACTTAAAACATCAGCTACTAGCTCGCCCTCTAACTGTGAAACGAGCGCAACACGATCAGCATCATCCATCTCTTCTAAAACATCGGCCAACTTATCATCATTCATAGTCCGAGCGATTTCGGTTTGCCGCTCAACATCTAGCTCATGAAATGCAGCAGCTACTTCTTGCGCCGGTAGCATGTTTATATCTTCATTTACCGCGGCTAAATTAATAGTGTGATGCGCGGAATCAAACTCAACATCAGACCACTTGACAGTGGTGCTTGTGCCACGACGGAAAGTGCCGGCCCGCTTCAATACATGAATGTAGGATGCGTGCCAATCATTATTGTCTTGACGCTCCATACCGATATCTTCAATTACCACTGTCTTGCCAGATTCAATCAAACGTGTGGGGTGATCCAAAAAGGTTTCTAGTAGCAGTAATTCGCCGTGACGTTGTTGATACCTGCGAATATTCAAAGATCCCGTAATAAATACTCCACCATCATCAATTGAGGTGACTCGTGTAATTGGTATAAAAATCTTACGACGCTGGGGAACCTCTACAATAAAGCCGAGAATGCGGGGAGCTAAATTGTCTTGTCTAATAGCCGCAACGGCATCACGAATCTTTCCAACTCGTTCTGCGTTGGGATCAAATACTGGAGTACCAGCCAGCTTGGCCAGAAATATCCGAGTTAATTCTGCTTGGCGCATCAGGTACCTCCATGGGTCAAGGCTAGCCGATAGTAGGTTTGCGCCGTGACCATTTCTAACGCGGGAAAATCTCACTCGAGTAATTTCCATACTCAGCTTCCAGTCGGCCGTGATATTCCATTACTTATTCTGGGGATTATTGGGATAGGGACCTCGGGGCCACTAATCGCCCTAAGTACCATGCCAATTCTGGCTCTGATTTTCTGGCGCAATTTAGGTGGATCACTCTTGATGCTGCCATTTGCTCTGAGAAAAACAGAGTGGATTGATGTCAAAAATCGTGACGCGATTAAATGGTCTGTGTTAGCCGGAGTAG
>JBEDAQ010000016.1:0-5099 GCA_041177685.1 Actinomycetota bacterium
CACCGGTTACTCACCTTGTTTCCGTCGCGAAGCAGGTTCTTATGGCAAAGACACCCGCGGCATTATCCGTGTGCACCAATTTGAAAAGGTAGAGATGTTTTCATTTTGTGCACCAGAGGAAGCGGTTGCAGAGCACCAAAGATTGCTGGCTTGGGAAAAAGATTTCCTAAATGCTATGGAGATTCCTTATCGCGTAATTGATGTTGCAACTGGTGATTTAGGCTCCAGCGCCAACCGCAAATTTGATTGCGAAGCTTGGATTCCAACCCAAAACGCTTACCGCGAGGTCACCAGCACCTCAAACTGCAGCGAGTTTCAAGCTCGTCGTTTGAATGTGCGCACCAAAGGTGACAACGGCACCTATCCAGTAGCGACTTTAAATGGAACTTTGGTGGCTGTACCACGCATGATTGTTTCAATTTTAGAAAATCACCAACAAGCAGATGGTTCAGTATTGGTGCCAAAAGCTTTGCAGCCATTCCTTGGAATGGATCGATTTAATCCGGTGGGTTAATTGAGCGACCTACTACGCCGCCCTAAATTAATCGCAACTGATTTAGATGGAACGATAGTTCCACACCAAGGCAAAATCTCAGAGCGCACCAAAGCCGCTTTCCATGCTGCGAATGCAGAGGGAATTGAAATTTATTATGTAACAGGTAGGCCACCACGTTGGATGCCAGAGATTGCAGAAGCATTTTCTTTCGGCCACAGCATTCTGGGAAATGGTGCGATGCTTTATGACATTCACAATGAAAAGATTTTGGAAGAGTGGTTGATGCCGGTTGAAAACCAGATCGAAACCGTTAATCGTTTGCGCATGGCGATTCCCACAATTTCTTTTGCGGTTGAAGCGCATCATTACTTTCATCGGGAAAAGGCGTATATCCCACGCTGGGATGTCGGGTTAGACAACATCGGCGTTCATGACATCACCGAGATCATGCAGACCCCGGCCATGAAAATGTTGGCGCGGTGCTCTGATCAAGAGTTGAGCTCTGATGAGATGTTGGAGATAGCCATCAAAGAGCTGGAAGGTATAGCCACTGTTACCCACTCAAACCCACATGATTCACTACTAGAGATAAATGCTTATGGTGTCTCAAAAGGTTCGACACTGGCAAAGATGGCGCAGCGCCATGGAATTACCGCGGAACAAACCGTTGCTTTTGGCGATAACCCAAATGATTTCACAATGTTGTCATGGGCCGGCCGCTCCTGGGCTATGGCAGATGGCCACCCACATGGCAAACTCCATGCCAAGTTCATCGCTGAGCCACATCATCAAGATGGTGTAGCAAAAGAGATAGAGAAGTTATTGGAGTTACCAAAATGATTGTGATGCCGGCCTGGTTAGATCTTCTGACAATTGGAATTGGTGCATTACAAGGCGCGCTCTTTGCGATTTTCTACAAACGCTTTGACTTGGTAGGTGTATTCGCTGTCGCAATCCTTACTGGATTAGGTGGTGGAATCCTGCGCGATGTTTTGTTAGATGCGGGACGCCCCGTTGCAATGCAAGACAAGTACATACTCACCGCGGTAGCTGCAGTTGTCGCTGCACTACTAATTGGTCGTTGGTTTAAAAAAGCGGTCAGTGGTGTTGTGTTTTTAGATTCAGTTGCAATGTCATTGTTTGCAATCGCTGGAACCTACAAAGCTTTGGCTCTCAGTACATCAGCACTAGTTGCGGTGTTATTGGGTGTTATCACTGCCGTTGGTGGTGGAGTTTTGCGTGATGTTGTCTCTGGAATGACACCACAAATTTTCTCTGGTGGACCTTTGTATGCCACCGCCTCTGCAATTGGTGCAGTAGTTTTCGTATTACTAGAGACAACCTCCTTGGATCTAAATGTTTCAGTTGCTATTTCAGCTGCGCTAATCGTGGCAATTCAAATGGCCTCGGTTCGGTTCCGCATTCACCTAAAACCCGCTTTGCCCAGCCTCGATAAATAATCTCGGGTAAGTAAGCAGCAGCAAACTGATTTGGTAGACCCCCGCTGGTGAAGGTAAGTTTTCCCACGGAGGGCTCGCATAGTGGCCTAGTGCACCGGTCTTGAAAACCGGCAAGGGAAACCTTCGTGGGTTCAAATCCCACGCCCTCCGCCAGAATTTTTTAACTCCGCCCGCCCTGTGTGCGAACTCATAAGGTCTCACCTAGAAACTCCTGAGCACCACGAGGAAAATTGCCGCATAAGTTTCGGCCATTTCCTTACAAGGGGGCGTTGCGTGGCAACAGGTGTTTTTTCTTCAACGCGAGCGGCTATTAAAGAGCGCACGCTGCGAACCGATAAGTGGTGGTTACAACCATTAATCACAGTTGCGGTTTTAGTTTCCTTCATCATCTACGCCACCTTCCGCGCCTTTGAAAACAAGAATTACTTCGCCGAGCCTTTAATCTCTCCTTTCTATTCACCATGTCTTTCCACTGCCTGTGTTGAAGGTGCAGCACACTTTGGAACACCTTTTGGCGCAATTAATTTATTTGGATTGGCTATTTCTCCAGCACTACTTATTTTGATCTTCCCACTTGGTTTCCGGTTAACCTGTTATTACTACCGCAAGGCGTACTACCGTTCATTCTGGATGTCACCACCAGCCTGTGCCGTTGCCGAACCACACTCTAAGTACACCGGTGAAACCCGTGCTCCATTAATTTTGCAAAATGGTCATCGCTGGTTTTTCTATGCCGGCTTGGTTCTAAATGTCATTCTTACCTATGACGCGATAATTGCTTTCAAAAACCCAGAGGGCGAGTGGGGACATATGAGCGTGGGATCATTGATCCTTACTCTCAACGCAACCATGTTGTGGTTGTACTCAGCTTCATGCCATACCTGCCGTCACACAATTGGTGGACGACTACGTCACTTCTCGCAACACCCAGTGCGTTACAAGTTATGGACCTGGGTTTCTGCCTTGAATCATAAACATCCGAACTTCGCTTGGATTTCATTGATCGTTGTTGCATTTACTGATTTTTATGTTCGCGCAGTGGCATCCGGATCCATTACCAACTACTACTTCTTCTAGGACGAATCCATGGCAAATAACGACATTAAATATGATCGCTACCGATTCGATGTAGTTGTTATCGGAGCTGGCGGCGCGGGATTGCGCGCTGCGGTAGAGGCACGCCAGGCAGGACTTCGCGTCGCCATCATCTGTAAATCATTATTTGGCAAGGCCCACACCGTTATGGCTGAAGGTGGCGCCGCTGCTGCGATGGGTAACGTAAATGAAAATGATGGTTGGAAGGTTCACTTCCGCGACACAATGCGGGGCGGAAAATTCCTCAACAACTGGCGCATGGCAGAGCTACACGCCAAAGAATCACCAGATCGAATTTGGGAGTTAGAGACCTGGGGTGCGTTATTTGATCGCACCAAAGATGGCCGTATCTCACAACGTAACTTCGGTGGTCATGAGTATCCACGTCTAGCTCACGTTGGTGACCGTACTGGTTTGGAATTAATCCGCACCATGCAGCAAAAGATTGTTGCGATGCAACAAAAAGATGCCAAGGAGCATGGTGATGCCGAGAAATACATCAAAGTATTTGCAGAGTTAACCATCACCGAAATTATTAAAGATGGCAAGAAAGTTGCTGGTTGCTACGGCTACTGGCGCGAAACCGGCGAGGAAGTTTTATTTGAAGCTCCAGCAGTTGTTCTTGCAACTGGCGGAATCGGAAAATCATTCAAAATTACCTCCAACTCTTGGGAAGGTACCGGCGACGGACACGCACTGGCATTAAAAGCCGGATCTGCTTTGGTTGATATGGAGTTTGTACAGTTCCATCCCACCGGCATGGTTTGGCCACCATCGGTTCGAGGAATTTTGGTTACTGAATCAGTTCGTGGTGATGGTGGAGTTCTTACCAACTCTGAAGGTAAGCGCTTCATGTTTAATTACATCCCAGATGTTTTCAAAGATAAATACGCTGACAATGAAGAAGAAGCGGATCGTTGGTACAAAGATCAGAACAACAACCGTCGCCCACCAGAGTTGTTGCCACGTGATGAAGTGGCGCGTGCTATTAATGCTGAGGTTAAAGCCGGTCGCGGCTCAGAGCATGGCGGCGTGTACCTCGATGTTTCAAAGCGTCTTCCTGCCGATGAAATCAAGCGTCGTTTGCCTTCTATGTGGCACCAGTTCAAAGAGTTGGCTGATGTTGATATCACCGAGCAACCAATGGAGGTTGGTCCAACCTGTCACTATGTAATGGGTGGCGTAAAGGTTGATCCAGATACCGCAGCTGCTTACGGTGTGGAAGGTTTGTTTGCTGCCGGCGAAGTTGCTGGTGGAATGCATGGCTCCAACCGTCTTGGCGGAAACTCACTTTCAGATCTTTTGGTATTCGGTCGTCGCGCTGGTGCAGGCGCCGCTGAGTATGTAAAGAGTTTGGGTGGTAAGGCTCCTGAGGCTAGCGATAAAGCAATTGCAAAAGCTCACGAACATTTGAATGCGCCATTTACCCGTGAAGGCGATGAGAATCCATACTCACTACATCAAGAGCTACAAAACGTCACACAGGATTTAGTGGGAATTATCCGCACTGAAAAAGAACTTGTTGAGGCGCTAAAGAAATTGGAATCAATCCGGGAACGTGCTGCCAAAGTTAAAGCAACCGGCGGAAAAGCTTTCAACCCAGGTTTCCATCTAGCAATTGATCTAGAAAACATGTTATTGGTTTCTGAATCAATCGCACGCTCTGCTCTAGAGCGTCAAGAATCACGTGGCGGTCATACCCGTGATGATTATCCAAAGATGGATCCCAACTGGCGCCAGGTTAACCATCTAACAACTTGGAGCGGCAAGAATGTTGAAATCGAGGCGCAACCAGCCAAGATGTTGCCTGACGAGTTAATCGCTTTGTTTGAAATGGATGAGTTAAAGAAGTACTTCACCGATAAAGAACTCGCGAAAGGCGGCAAATAAATGTCCCGCAAAGTAAAGATGCGCATTTGGCGCGGCGATGTCAAAGGTGGAGAGTTCAAAGATGTCACCGTTGAAGCCAATGAAGGTGAAGTAGTTCTAGATGTAATCCATCGCGTACAAGCCACCCAGATGCCAGATCTTGCTGTGCGCTGGAACTG
>JBEDAQ010000017.1:0-2946 GCA_041177685.1 Actinomycetota bacterium
ATTGCCTCGAGTATGTCCGGAGTTGCGAATCTCAAGTTCAGCAAGGGCCTCACGTTCCTTAGAAACCTCAACTGCAAAATTTCGGAGTAGCGCAGCGCGCTCACCGGGGGCAACCTTGCGCCAACTCTCAAATGCATTAACCGCTTTGGCTATTAATGCATCAGTTTCAGCCTCAGAGTGAAGGTGAACGTCAGTGACAACTGTTTCCGTGGCAGGATTAATGACCGAATAGTTACTCATTTTTTAGATTTAAAACCTTTCGAAGTTTCTGAAGAGCTCCCAGTCAGTTACTGATTTGTTGTATGAAGCCATCTCAACATCGGCAAAGTTGGTGTAATGATCCTGTACCTCTTTACCAAAAGAATCGCGCACAAATGCGCTTTCTGCCCAGAGATTGCGCGCCTCAAGCATAGTTGCTGGAACTCGTGGTGAATCCGAGACATAAGCATTACCTTCAAAAATTGGTTCGAGTTTCAACTTCTTCTTCACCCCATCTAATCCCGCTGCAATAACTGCCGCTACTGCTAGATAAGGATTCACGTCACCACCCGGGATCCGATTTTCAAGGCGAAGACTCGGGCCATGTCCAACTAACCTAAAGGCACAAGTCCGGTTATCTCTTCCCCAACGAATTGCAGTTGGGGCAAAAGAGCCTGGCACATAGCGCTTATAGGAGTTGATATTTGGAGCAAACATAAGAGTAAGTTCCCGTGCATGCGCGAGTTGGCCTGCGATAAATGATTTACCAAGCTCACTAAGACCATTTGAATCCTTCTCATCGCTCATCACTAATTCACCGTTTGCCCCACGGAATGAGAGGTGAATATGAGATGAGTTTCCTTCGCGTTCATTGAACTTTGCCATAAAGGTTAATGAGTAGCCCATTTGAGCAGCAATTTCTTTTGCACCGTTCTTATATATGGAGGTGTTATCACAAGTAGTTAGGGCATCATCGTATCTAAAGGCAATTTCATGTTGTCCGTAATTGCACTCACCTTTTACCGACTCAACATTCATTCCTGCTCCAGACATATGAAGTCGAATTGCCCGCAGCAGAGGCTCCAATCTAGTTCCACCCAAAATTTGATAGTCAACGTTGTAAAGATTTGCTGGAGTTAGACCTTTGTAGCCTTTTTGCCAAGCCTGCTCGTAAGTATCGTTAAAGACAATGAACTCCAACTCATTTCCAACCATTGCTGTCATTCCTACATCAGCAAGCTCTTTTATCTGCTTTTTCAGAATCTGACGAGGAGATGCAACGACATCACTTCCATCGAGCCACTGCACATCTGCGGTAATCATTGCAGCTCCTGCTTGCCAAGGAAGTCGACGCAATGTGTTGAAATCTGGAACAAGAGCAAAATCTGAATATCCCTTATCCCAAGATGACATAGCGTAACCGGGAACAGTATTCATATCGACATCAACTGCTAGTAAGTAATTGCAACCCTCTGTTCCATGATGAGCAATTTCATCAATGAAGAAAGAGCCATGGATTCGCTTACCGACCAATCGTCCTTGCATATCGGTCATTACAACTACGACGGTATCAATCTCACCGCTTGCTACTGCGATCTTCAATTCATCTAAAGTCATTGATGGTTTAGCAGCTCTGGCCGATTCCATTTTCTCCCCTGACTAGTATGGAAGTAAGCATAATTGGGGGGTACTACTTCTGAAAACAAGGGAAACTAATGAAATAGCCTTGGGTATCGCTCATAGACAGGTCTACCCTTTTCCTTAAGCACTCTATAGGTATCTCCATATAAACCTATAGAGAAGGAGAGAGAGGGAAAACCTTTGTCGAATAAAAACGTTCAAGGAGTGAGTTACACAGATGTATCTCATGATTACTTTGAAAAGCGCGGGCTCAATAGGCATGCAGGCCTTTTTGGTCTCTGGGCTCTGGGTGTAGCCGCAGTTGTATCTGGAGATTTCTCCGGATGGAATTTCGGAATAGGCGAAGCGGGATGGGGCGGTCTGCTAATTGCAACCCTGCTCGTTGTTGTCATGTATTTTGGAATGATATTTAGTATCGGTGAGATGGCTTCAGCCCTTCCTCATACTGGCGGTGCATACTCATTCGCACGATCTGCCATGGGACCATGGGGTGGATTCATCACCGGCTTCGCAGAGACTATTGAATATGTTGCAACAACTGGCGTAATCGTCTTCTTCTCTGCGAGTTACGCCGATGGAATTACCAAAGAATTGTTTGATTTCACAATGCCAGTTTGGGTGTGGTGGATCATCCTTTATGCCATCTTCCTAGTGATCAATATCGCTGGCGTAAAGGTTTCATTCAAATTCTCTGAAATTGTGGCAGTTGCATCACTAGTAGTTCTTGGCGTATTTGCCGTGATGGCAATCTTTAGCGGCAAGTTCTCAGTAGATAACCTATTTAACATCGCTCCAACAGCTGGAAATACCGAATTCCTTCCATTTGGTTTCTGGGCGATTGTGGCCGCAATGCCATTTGCGATGTGGTTCTTCCTTGGAATCGAAGAACTGCCACTAGCAGCTGAAGAAGCAGAGAATCCATCACGCGATATTCCTAAAGCAGGTATCCGTGGATTAATCACACTCTGCATCACTGCGACATTGGTTTTGATTCTCAATCCAGGAATCACTGGAGCGGATCAACTCAAAGAATCCGGTGAGCCACTTCTAGATGGTTTCCGCGCCATCTTGCCAAACTCTGATGTCGCAGCGCTTCTAGCTGCGTTTGCCCTAATCGGTCTGTTTGCATCGCTACAAGGAATCATGTTCGCCTACGGACGCAATATCTATTCCTTATCGCGCGCGGGCTACTTCCCCAAGGTGCTCTCCCTAACCGGAACTCGAAAGACTCCATGGACCGCCCTCATTGTCGGCGCGATAGTTGGTTATGGCGCGCTACTTTGGGCTCAGTACGGTGGAGAAACTGCAGGTGCAGTAGTTCTAAAC
>JBEDAQ010000018.1:0-4699 GCA_041177685.1 Actinomycetota bacterium
AACCGACTGATCCCAGAGGGAACTTGGGGTGCGTAATGGTTGAGTCTGCCAATTTTGATATGCGGGTTAAATTCGGACACAAATACTTTGATTCCCCTGTTTTCACCGCAAGTGGTTGTGCTGGTTCGGGCAAGGAGTTGTCTCAGTTCTTTTCTCTTACGGAGTTAGGTGCGGTGGTTACCAAATCCATCGCATTAAAGCCCAGATCAGGTAGACCAACTCCAAGAATGGCTGAAACGCCAAGCGGCATGCTCAATTCAATTGGTTTGCAAGGGCCGGGTATAGACCAATTCCTACAGGATGACATTCCTTGGTTGGTAGCTAACCAAGCCCGGGTTATCGTTTCGATATCAGGGGAGACCGTTGATGATTACGCCTCCCTAGCAAGAAGACTGCGGGTAGTTCCAGGTTTGAGTGGAATTGAGGTAAATATCTCCTGCCCGAATGTGGAGAATCGTGGTTTGGTATTCGCCTGCGATCCGGTCGCTTCACGCGAGGTTATCGAAGCGGTGCGCCGCAATATAGGCGGCGAACTTCCTATCATCGCCAAACTATCACCTGATGTAACCGATATTGTGCAAATTGCTGGAGAGGTAATCGCGGCTGGAGCAGATGGTTTGGCATTAATTAATACTCTCTTGGGAATGGTCATAGATATAGACAAGCAAAGACCAAAGCTGGCAGGAAAAACTGGAGGTCTATCTGGACCTGCGATTAGACCGGTAGCGGTACGAGCTATCTACCAAGTTCACTCCGCTTTTAAAAACACCCCAATCCTTGGAATGGGTGGAGTAACTTGCGGCAAAGATGCTTTGGAAATGATCTTTGCTGGCGCAAGTGCAGTGTCTGTAGGAACTGCAAATTTTGGTAATCCAACCGCGGCAATAAAGGTTAAAAGAGAGATTTGCGAATTATTGATTGAACGTGGCTTCAACTCTATTTCCGAAGCAGTAGGAGTGGCGCACAGTGAATAGTTCACCGATTATTCTGGCTTTAGATAGCGCAGATGTTGACGCCGTTCTATCGATGGTAGATAAGACCAAGGAGTACGTAGGGGTTTATAAGTTAGGTTTGGAGTTCTACCTCGCTCAAGGGTTATCCGGAGTTGCCAAGATTCAACAAGCGCACCCAGAGGTAAAAATCTTTCTGGATCTAAAACTGCATGACATCCCAAACACGGTCAAGGGCGCCTGTAAAAGTATCGCCTCTTTAAATCCTTTTATTTTGACGGTGCATGCTGCAGGCGGGGCGGAGATGATTCGTGCTGCGGCAGAAGTATTGCCTAATACATTAATCGCTGCTGTTACCGTGCTTACCTCATTAGATTCTGCACAGTTGAAAGTTATGGGTTTACCGGAGGACCCAACCACTCTGGCCGTAACCCTTGCCAAGAATGCAGTTGAAAATGGGGCCCGAGCCATTGTTTGTTCACCACTCGAGGTCGCTGTTATCAAAGCTGCGGTGGGGGATAGAGCAGTTTTGATAACCCCAGGGGTACGCATGGCCAGCTCCTCATCAGATGACCAAAAACGGGTTATGACACCTGCGCAAGCAACAGCCGCGGGATCTGACTATCTAGTAATCGGAAGACCTATAACCGGCGCTACAGATCCTCATCATGCCGCTGCGGATATTTTCTCATCTATCAAATAAGTTGCTTTAATTAGCGGGTGAGCAAACCTCCACAACTCTCAAATGAGGAGCGGAGAGCTGCTCTGGAAAAAGCTGCGCGATCTCGTAAAACGCGGGCTGCTTTTAAATTAGAGGTTAAGCAGAGAAAAAGAAACTGGGTTGAAGCCTTTACCCATCAGGATGAAGCAATACGAAAGATGAGAGTGAAGGAGTTGTTGCTTAGCCTTCCAGGATTTGGCGAGATCAGGGCGCTCAATGTTATGGACCGAGCGGGAATCTCCTTAACACGCAGAGTGCAAGGGGTTGGAAAGAGTCAATACGAGGCTTTGCTTAGGATATTGAAGGAAGAGTCATGAGTTCTGTTCCTGGAAAATTGATTGTTCTCTCCGGTCCTGGCGGAGTTGGAAAAAGCACTATCGTTGCAGAGCTCAAAAAATTTCATCATTTTTATTTCTCTGTCTCTGCTACAACACGCCAGCCTCGACCAGGTGAGATTGATGGGGTTGCATATCACTTTGTCAGCGATACAGAGTTTTCCCAGATGGTTGATTCAAAGGTATTTTTAGAGTGGGCAGAGTTTGCAGGTGCCAAATATGGAACCCCTAAGCAGCCGGTTTTGGATGCGTTACAGCAGGGTAAGCATGTTTTGTTGGAGATTGAAATCGAGGGTGCGCGACAGGTAAAGAGTTCGATACCAAGTGCGGTAATGGTCTTTCTTCAACCACCATCCATGGCCGAGCTTGAGGCTCGTATCACCAATAGAGGCACAGATACGCCGGAGCGAATTGCAGCGAGGTTAGCCCTTGCCAGGCAGGAGATGGCTGCCGCTGGTGAATTCGATCATTTGCTCACAAATCATCAGGTCGATGAGGTAATACAAGCGCTGGTATCCTTGGCGACCTCATAGGACCCGAAGGCCTTCAGGCTTGATGAGGCCCGTAGTGGCATCCGTAAGGCAAAACTGATTATTAAACGAGGAGTAAGCGTGGCGGCTCTTGATGGAATCACAAATCCACCGATTGATGAACTGCTAGATAAAAGCGGTTCTAAGTATTCATTGGTTCTTTATGCAGCAAAGAGAGCGCGTCAAATTAATGCTTATTACTCCCAACTTGGTGAAGGATTGCTCGAATACGTAGGTCCATTGGTCGAAACTCATGTTCATGAGAAGCCATTATCAATCGCAATGCGAGAGATAAATGATGGATTGCTAACTATCGAGAATCTGGAGCCGCAGAACTAGATATCAGCCATGGCTGGCGCACCGATTATTTTCCCTCGCGGCCGTGAAGTTGTTCTTGGGGTAAGCGCAGGAATTGCGGCTTATAAATCCTGCGATGTTTTGCGCCGTTTACAAGATCATGGGTTCTTAGTAACTGTTGTTCCAACAGAATCCTCTTTAAATTTCGTAGGCAAGGCTACTTGGCAAGCTCTATCGGGACGCAACGTTGCAACAACAGTTTGGGAAAATAGCGCCGATGTTTCCCATGTATCTATTGCAGAGAAAGCCGACTTAATTCTTATCGCTCCCGCCACCGCAGATTTAATCTCACGATTGGCGCAAGGCAGAGCAGATGACCTATTAACAACAACAGTATTGGCAAGTAGCGCTCCGGTCGTGATTGTGCCTGCGATGCATCCAAATATGTGGCTGAATTCAGCCACCGTTCACAATGTTAATTTGTTGCGGCAACGCGGTATGACAGTTATAGAACCAGATACCGGAAGATTAACGGGTAAAGATTCTGGAATAGGTAGATTTCCTGAGACCGCCCGCATCATTAGCGAGGTTTTACAGCTCACTAACTCTGATGAGAAGTTACTGAATCGGAAGGTCTTGGTAACAGCAGGTGGGACTCGAGAGCCAATTGATCCGGTGAGATACATCGGAAATCGTTCTAGTGGTCGCCAAGGTCTTGCCGTTGCATATGAAGCACTTCGATCTGGAGCAGAAGTTACTGTTATCGCGGGCGATACTGATTATTTCGAATTAGAGGGAGCCCGGGTAATTAAGGTTGAAACCGCAGACGAGATGCGTGAGGCCGTTGTTGCTGAATTCCCTTCAAATCAAGCTTTGGTAATGGCGGCAGCGGTTGCAGATGCCAAGCCAAGCAAAGGTGCTGTGGAGAAGATCAAGAAGGATCAGTTACAACAAATTGAATTAACTTTAAATTCCGACATATTGGCTCAAGCAGGAAAGATGAAAAAGGTTGGGCAGGTAGTGGTTGGATTTGCGGCTGAAACAGATTTCAATACTTTGGAGCTTGCTAAAGAAAAATTGAACCGAAAGAACGCAGACTTTCTTTATGTAAATAATGTTACCGATGGCGCGATATTTGGTTCTGTAAACACTTCTGGTTATCTTCTAAGTTCCGATGGGGGTCAAGAAGGTTTTGAAGCTGTTGACAAGCATATTGTGGCTAGAGCGATTATAAAAAAGATCGGCACGAAACTGGAGCAGGTAAATGGCTAAAAGGTTGTTCACATCTGAATCTGTCACTGAGGGGCATCCCGACAAGATTGCCGATGCCATTTCTGATGCGGTTCTAGATTCATTGCTGGCCCAAGATCCCAAGAGTCGTGTCGCTTGTGAGACATTGATAACTACCGGCCAAGTACATGTCGCCGGTGAAATCACAACAAATGGATTTGCAGACGTCAATGAACTAGTACGTCACACTGTTTTGAACATTGGATATGACAGTTCGGATAAGGGCTTTGATGGCAATAGCTGTGGCGTCTCGGTATCTATTGGACAGCAGTCGCAAGACATCGCTGTTGGTGTCGATCACGCTCTAGAAGAGCGAGTTTCAAAATCTAAAGACCCCTTTGATTTACAAGGTGCAGGAGATCAAGGCCTCATGTTTGGCTATGCCAACAGCGACACAAAAACCTTGATGCCGTTGCCTATCGCAATGGCGCATCGACTTGCTGAAAAGCTGACAGAAGTTCGTAAATCCGGTCAGCTGGCTTATTTGAGACCTGATGGAAAAACCCAGGTCACCATTGAATACGATGGTGATAAGCCTGTAGCGCTGAACACCGTGGTAATTTCTTCCCAACATGC